>CAZNOE010000377.1:441-6054 GCA_964574525.1 uncultured Bifidobacteriaceae bacterium | reverse complement strand
CCGGGCGCAAAAAAAGATGCAGGCATGAGTTTCGACCGTGAAAAAGTAAAAAACGCCGTCGCCGCGCTGGCGGCCAGGGGAGTGTTTGTCGGCACGTCCTCGTGGAAGTATCCGGGCTGGCTCGGGCAACTCTACGAACGCGACCGATACATCTGGCGCGGGAAGTTTTCCAAGAGCCGCTTCGAACGGCTTTGCCTCGCGGAATTCGCGGAGGTCTTCAAGACGGTCACACTCGACGCGGCGTATTACCAGTTCCCGACCCATCGCTGGTTTGCGGAAATGTTTTCGCAGGTGCCGGATGATTTCCAATTCACGCTCAAAGTCACCGATGACATCACGATGAAAACCTTCCCCAACCTGCCTCGCTTCGGCCAGCGGGCGGGCAAGGGCAACGAGAACTTCCTCAACACGGATTTGTTTGCATCGGCGTTTTTGAGTCCGTGCGAACCGTTCAAAGCGAACATCGGCGTGCTGATTTTCGAATTCTCCCAATTTCATTCCGCCGACTTCGCCCGGGGACGTGAATTCGTCGCGGTGCTTGATGCGTTTCTAACGAAGCTGCCGCGCAACTGGCGATACGGCGTGGAGATTCGCAATCGGAACTTCCTTCAGCCGGAGTACTTTGCCGTGCTGGCGCGGCACCGAATAGCGCACATCTACAACAGTTGGCAGGACATGCCGCCGGCGAGCGAACAAATCGCCCTGCCCGGCAGCCGCACAAACCCGGAATTTTTCGCCGCGCGCTTCCTCCTCAAGCCCGGACGCAAGTACGAGGAGGCTGTCAAACTTTTCGCCCCGTACGAGCACGTGAAAGACCCGTATCCCGAAGGCCGGAAGGCGGCGGCGCATTTGATCAGGAGCGCAACGGCGGGCGGCAATCGCACGAACGCCTACATCTATTTGAACAATCGGTTCGAGGGAAATGCGATGGAGTCCATCGCGGCGGTTTTGGACGAGGCGGGAGTGGACAACGATTGAATCGAGGACGAGGGTGGTGCAGCAGGGGGTCTTTGCGCCCTTCTTTCCGCCGGACTGCCAAGGCCACAAAACGCGATTCCTCCCGGGCTTTCCCCTGGATCACGTCGCAGTATCTCACCGGGTCATAATCGTGCCTACGACAGTTGTAAAGCCGCCCTTGTTGGACTAACTGTGGTTCAAGGCCGGATGCGTAATGAGTGGCGAACGTTTAATCAGGGAAAACGGAGGACGATTCACACTGGAGGAAAATTGCGCGCAGCAGAACAACCCAAGGTCGAATGACGGCAACGGCCTTCCCGGCTCATCCGATCGAATCTTCTCGTTGAGTTCCACTCCTTCGCGACCGCCACATCGAGTCATCACACTGGCTTTTCTGTCCGGGCAACTTCCTGCTTCCTTGATCAACGAACAACTGGCCGGGTCGTTGTGCGCCGAGACGAAAGCGACGGCGGTGCTGGTCCGGTTCAAACTGCTCAATGGCAGCGGCGCGACCGACGATGGGTCGCAGCCGGACGTGTCTCTCAACGGCGAATTTTACATGCCACCCCAGGTGCATCAGGCCGAGGCGGGATATTATTCCGTGATCGTCGGAGTGGGGAGCGAGGTGCCTTCGCCGGCGGGAATTGCTTCGCTGGTGAGCCAGTTGAGCGCCCATTTCCGGTATGTGCTCATCGCAGCGCCAGCGAACGAACGTTCCGCGCCCTGGCTCTCGGAATGTCTGCTTCGCTCGGACCTGACTTATCTGTTTCTTCACGCGAACAACGAGGACGTTCAGCACTTCGGGGAACTCATGCGCGAAGTTCCGCCGCGCGGTGGCAAAGGCTGCCCGCCCATCAAACTCATCGGGTGCCTGGCCGAGGGTGAACCGACGGACGGCTTTGACTCGCTCGTTCAACGCGCATTGGGACCGGTGCATTTGTTCGTTCACAATTGTCCAACACTGGCACACTCGAAGGAAGCGGGACCGCAAATCACTCCGACGAATTCTTTCCGCGCCGATGTTCGCCGCCTCGCGCGTGAAGTCGGCGGACGCCTGGTGGGATTGGCGCTCTCTTCCGGCGCGGCCAAAGGCTTCGCTCATATTGGGGTAATTCAGGTTCTGGAGGAGAACGGCATTGAGGTGGACGTGATCGCCGGGGCGAGCATGGGAGCGTACGTCGGCTCGCTGTGGGCCTATGGGAAAAATGGGACCGAACTCGAAAAGCTCGCGCGGGAAATGGAAGGACGCTGGTCGCTTTGGTCGCTGATTGATCCCGTCTTCCCGCCGCGCCAGGGATTCTTGCGTGGATTCGCGGTGAAGAAGCGGCTGATGCGGACTCTCGGCCACGCGCGCTTTGCCGAAATGGTGCGGCCCCTGCGCGTCGTCGCTGGCAATCTGGCCACTCTGGAACGCGTGGTTTTCTCCAGCGGCGAAGTCGCCGCCGCCGTCCACGCCAGCAGCGCCGTTCCCGGCATTTGCGTGCCCGTGACCATTGACGGCGAAACCTACATTGACGGTGGTATCGTGGATCCTCTGCCCGTGGATGTGCTCCGCGAAATGGGCGTTACTCGCGTCATCGCCGTGGACGTCATCCCGACGACCGAACGCATTCGCGCTGGCCTCAAGGCGGGGCGCGACCCGAAGCGACATCGCGTGACCGGCATTCGCAAGTTTTTCCGAAAACTCTTTCCGGGGAACCAGCAATTGAACTATTTCGCGCGCGGCAACCTTTTGGAAATCCTCCTGCGCAGCATTTACTGCGCGCAGATTCGCGTGGCCGAGGCGGCGAGCCGGCTGGCCGACGTGGTGCTGCGTCCGAACATTTGCGACGACCGCTGGCTTGACTATCGGAATCCCGGAAAATTCATCGCGTTGGGCCGCGAAGTTGCTGAATCACACTTGGAAGAAATCAAAGCGTTGGTCGCGCGGAAAGAATTGAACCATGAACCGGAACATGCTCCAGAGCCGGTGGCAACAATTGCCTGAAGCCGCCGTCCGCCGTTTGCAGGTCGAACGGCTGCGGCACTATCTGCGCACCGTCGTCCTGCCCTTCTCGGCCCATTACGGCAAGCTGTTCCGCGAGCACGGCTTGAACGCCGACTCCATCCACACGCTGGAGGATTTGCAGCGTGTGCCCTTCACGACAAAAGCGGACTTGCAGACTACGCCTGAGAATCCACAGCGGTTCAGGGATTTCATTCTGATTCCCGATCCAAAAGTTTTGGCTCGCCGACCCAGCACCATCTTGAGCGCCCTCGCTCATGGTCGCGAATCCGTGAAGCAAGGTTTCGAGTCCGAGTTCCGCCCCATCTTCATGACGGCCACCACCGGTCGCAGCGCGGAACCCACTCCCTTCTTCTACACGCAACGCGATCTCACGCATCTCGCGACCGCCGCCCGAAGGGTCGTGGAGATTTGCAACGCGCGCCGCGAGGACAAAATGCTCAACACGTTTCCCTTCGCGCCCCATCTCGCATTCTGGCTCGCGCATTACGCGGGAACCGCCGGCGAGATTCTGACTCTCAGCTCCGGCGGCGGCAAAGTCATGGGCACAGACGGCAATATCCGTCACATCCGCAAATTCAAACCCGACATCCTCATCGGCATCCCGACCTTCATCTATCACCTGCTGCATCAGGCGGCGGAGGAAGGCGTGCATTGCGAAAATCTGCGCCTCATCGTGGTCGGCGGCGAAAAAGTCAGCGACGGCCTGCGCCAGAAACTCCGCGATCTCGCCCGCGAACTCGGCGTCCCGCGCGGCGGCATGGACGTGGTCGCCACTTACGGCTTCACCGAAGCCAAGCTCGCCTGGCCGGAATGTCCGTTCCCGCACGACCAGCCATCCGGCGGCTATCATCTTAGTCCCGATCTCGGCATCATGGAGATCATTGACCCGAAGACCGGCGAGCCTCTCCCGCCCAGCCATCCCGGCGAACTCGTTTTTACCCCGCTCGACGCGCGCGGCAGCGTGGTGTTGCGCTATCGCACGGGCGACTACACCGACGGCGGCCTCACCTACGAGCCGTGCCCGCACTGTAGCCGCACGCTCCCGCGACTGTTCGGCAACATCTCGCGCCGCTCGGAGGTCAAGGCGATGAACCTCGACAAGATCAAAGGCACGCTCGTTGACTTCAACGAACTGGAACACGTCCTCGACGACGCCCCGCACGTCGGCGCGTGGCAGATGGAATTGCGCAAGGTCAACGACGATCCCCTCGAACTGGATGAACTCATCCTTCACGTGCAAACGATCAACGGCGCGGACGAAGCGCAACTGACCCGTGAACTGAGCGAGCGTTGCTTCAACTACCTCGACGTTCATCCGAACCGCATCCTGTTTCACAGCACCGACGAAATCCGCGAGCTTCAAGGCGTTGGTAAGTTGCTCAAGGAACAAAAACTCGTGGATCACCGTCCGGCTGCGCAGCCCGCGCCAACGCAAACCATGAGCACCGGCACATCCCTGCCCAGCGCCGCCACAACAAACGTCGAGGAGGTTTCAATATGAAAACGAATCGCCTCGTCCACGGAGTCGGATTTATCGCATGACTGAACCGCGCAGCCTGCAAACCGCCATTCGCGTCGTGATGATGCCGCGAGACGCGAACTACCTCGGCACGATTTTCGGCGGCGTCATCCTGAGTTCCCTCGACGTGGCCGGCGCGGTCGAAGCCCACCGACATTCGGACCAGAAGCTGGTGACCGCCGCCATGCGCGAGATCAAATTCATAGCCCCGGTTTTTGTGGGAGACCTCGTTAGCTTTTACACCGAGACCGTAAAAACCGGCAAAACCTCGATCACCGTTCGCGTCACAGTGGAAGCCACGCGCGCCAAAGCACCGCATGAGAGCGTGCGCGTGACGCAGGCTGAGGTGGTGTATGTGGCGATTGACGAGGCAGGCAAGCCAGTTCCGGTTCGGCCGTGACCTCGGGCCGGCAAACACACTGAGTTGTCAGACGAAAGTCTGGAGGCGAATGGCGGAAGGGGTGGGATTCGAACCCACGTTAGGATTGCTCCTAAGCCTGATTTCGAGTCAGGTGCCTTCAACCACTCAGCCACCCTTCCATTTAGCCTGATTTTATTGAGTATATTTGCTTTTCAGCAATCTTTCAAGTTGCGTTTTCTATACTGCGGTTCTATACTATATTCATGAATGGCAATTCATCCGAAAATACAGACCCGCGTTGGCAAAAAACGCCCGTGGCCAATCTCGTGCGCCACGTTCAATCAGGCAACTACTATGCCCGAATCCGCGTGCGCGGCAAGCTGATTTGGAAATCCCTCAAGACCGACCGAATCAGCGTCGCCAAATTGCGCCTGGGTGACTTTCACAAGGAGGAACGGAAACGCGCTGACGCGCACAAAGCTGTTGCGCGAGGCAAGATGACTTTCGGCGCCGCGCTGGAAACCTACCGCGAACGTCTCAAGGGCGACTACTCGCTAAAGGAGCGAAGCAAGACCTTTCGGGAAGAACGCATTACTGCGCTCCTGAAATCGTGGCCGGAGTTGGACCAGACCGACGTTGCCCAAATCTCCAAAGCCGATTGCCTCGCGTGGGCTGCCCGGTTTGGAAAGACCGCCAGCCCGTCGGCGTTTAACAACACCGTGGGCACGTTCAAATTGGTCTTGGACATTCCCGTTGAAGCGGGAGCGC
>CAZNOE010000377.1:0-366 GCA_964574525.1 uncultured Bifidobacteriaceae bacterium | reverse complement strand
ATCCGCCAGAAAGTCCTGCATCTGCCGAGCCAGGACAAATTTCCTGAACTGGTTGCGACCATCCGCAAAGCTGACGGCGCATGGGGCAGGAAATGCGCCGACCTTGTTGAGTTTCTCGCTTACAGCGGGTGTCGGAAAGGCGAGGCGGCCCGCATTGAAGGCCAGCATTGCAGTTTTGAGAAGGCTGAAATAACGGTTTTGGGCGACCCCGTGACCGGCACCAAGAATTGGGAGATTCGCCGCGTGCCGATGATTCCCGACATGCGGCGGTTGCTTGATCGCATTAATAGCGAGCGAGGTGAAAAGGAGTTTTCGGCCACTCCGCTCATGCGGGTGCAGGAGTGCCAAGGCGCGATCAACACGGCC
>CAZNOE010000376.1:0-6057 GCA_964574525.1 uncultured Bifidobacteriaceae bacterium | reverse complement strand
TCTACGGGATCGTGTTCGACGGCCATCCCGATTTGCGCCGCATCCTGATGTGGGATGACTTCAAGGATCATCCGATGCGCAAGGACTACGTCGAGCCGGACGATTACGAATACGAGCCGACACCGCACGACGAAGTCCTGGAGCGAGCCAAGGCACATCAATCCGCCGGCGCACCGCCAGCCTGACTTCGCTCCTGCCTCGGCAGGGATTTTCCTCGCGACCTTTTGACCCGCGTCAAAGCGTGTCCCGCTGCCGCCCGCTAACTTGCGGGCATGAGCGAGCGACCTTTGATTGACACGGCGGAGGAAAAGATCCTGTCGCTGGCCGACGAAACCCGCTTCGCCCCGAACGGCATTGTGAGCCGCACTTTGCTGCGCACGGCGACTTCGCGCGTCGTGCTCTTCGGCTTCGCGGAAGGACAGGAACTGACCGAGCACACCTCCACGCAGCACGCGGTGATTCAGATCCTGTCGGGCGAATGTGAGTTCAACCTGGCAGGCAAGCCTCACCACCTCAAGAGCGGCGACTTGCTTTACATGCCGCCAAACCTGCCGCACGCCCTCAAAGCCACGGCGGAGTTTTCCATGCTCCTGACACTCTCCAAACCAGAAAAGAACTGAAACATGACGCAAAGAATTCTGACTCTCGACGTTCGCGCGGACTTCCGTTCCGGACTGCACCCGTGCGACAAAATCCAAAACGCCCTAAGCCGCGTTGACCACGGCGAAACCTTGCGGCTGTTGGTGCCGTTCGAGCCGCTGCCATTGTTCGAAGTGGCGCAAAGCAAGGGCCTCGGTCACGAAGCCCGGCAAACGCCCGAGGGCGATTGGGAAGTGCTTTTCTCCCGGCGTTCGGAAAACGAAGAGGCAAACGCCCGCCGCCTGATGCGCAAGATTACTTCGTGCGGCTGTGGTTGCAGCGCCAACGAACCAGCCGATGTTGTGGACCTTGACGCACGCGGTCTCGAACCGCCGCAGCCGATGGTGAAAATTCTCGAAGCGCTCACGGCGTTGCCCGAAGGCGCAGCGTTGAGCGCGCACACGGATCGCCGGCCCATTCATCTTTACCCGCTGCTCGAAGCGCGCGGCTTCGCCGGCGAATCCGAGGGGCAAAGTGATGGAAGCTACATTACCCATATCCGCCGAAGTTAAGGAGCGCCGGTCTCCGACCCGGCGCGCTGGTGTAGCAGACGCGAATCGTTCGAGTGACACGCTCGCACGCAAGCGACAGCCAGCGCAACGCGCCGGGTCGGAGACCGGCGCTCCGTCCGTCAGCCTTCCGCTGCGATTTATTCTTACCGGTCTCGTCGCCCTGCTCGTGGGCGTGGCTTGGTTGGTCGCACGCCCGGACCTGCTCGCGACTTATCACTACAACCAATACGTCATCGCTGCCACGCATTTGTTCGTGCTCGGCTGGATTTGCTCCGTCGTGATGGGTGCGATGTATCAACTCGTGCCCGTGGCCCTGGAAACCAAACTCTACAGCGAGAGGCTGGCGAAATGGCAGTTCGCATTTCACGTCGTGGGCTTCGTTGGCATGATGTGGATGTTCAATGCCTGGAACATGAAACAAGTCGGGCACTTCGGCTCGGTGATGGCCGTGAGCGTCGGCCTGTTCGTCTATAACATCGCGCGGACGTTGCTGCGGGTTCCAAAGTGGAATGTCATTGCCACCGCCATCAGCGCCGCGCTCGTCTGGTTTTCGCTCACGGTGCTGGCGGGCCTGTCCATCGCGGCGGCCAAGTGCGCTTACGAATCCACCGAAGGACTGGCGACGGCTGAAGGTGTGAAGGAAGTCGTGGGCGGACTGCGGTGGGTCGCCGGCTTGGTGTCGCACTTCGACGCCATCAGCGCCATGCACGCGCACGCGCATCTCGGTGTGGTCGGATTCTTTGTCATGCTCATCGTCGGCGTGTCGTATCGGCTGATTCCGATGTTCACGTTGAGCGAGGTCCAGAGCAAACGGCGCGCGGGGTTATCGGTCACGCTGTTGAACATCGGTCTCGCCGGATCGGTCGTGACCATCCTGCTGCGCAGCCCATGGAAATTTGTATTTGCGCTGGTGGCCGTCGCGGGGCTGATGGTTTATGGCTGGGAACTGCGCGCGATTCTGCGCGCCCGCAAACGTCGCTCGCTGGACTGGGGACTGAAAACGTTCCTCGCCGCGATTGCGCTGTTCATTCCGCTCTCATTCCTCGCGCTCGTTCTTGCGTGGCCCCTTCTGCCGTTGAATCGCTTCATCGGCCAGCTTGAAAATGTTTATGGCTTTCTCGGTTTGCTCGGTGTGGTGACGCTCGCCATCCTCGGGATGCTGCACAAGATTCTGCCGTTCCTCGTGTGGTTCGGCGTTTACAGTCCGCACGTCGGCCGCGCGCAATTGCCCACGACTGCGCAGATGGGTTCAGAGCGATCGCAGGCGGGCGGGTTGTGGAGCTACCTCCTCGGATTGGCCACCACGACGCCGGCAATCCTTTTTGAAAACGAATCGTGGGTGCGGGTCGGTGGCGCACTGTTGCTGGCGAGCCTCGTGATGTTTGCTTTGAACGCCGCGAAAGTCCTCCGGCACTTTTTCCGTCCGCAACTCAAACCGTTTCCATCGCTCAAACCATCCCTCGCATGATCACGAACGCATTGACCGAAGCCGCCGTCCTCGACGCGCTGCGCCAGGTGGTTGACCCGGAGATCGGGTTAAACATCGTGGACCTGGGATTGATTTACGATGTCGCCATCGAGGATTCCCGCGTGCGGGTGGCGATGACGCTCACTTCGTCCGGCTGTCCGATGGGAGAGCACATTCGCGGCGGCGCGCAGTTCGCGCTGTCGAATCTCGACGACGTGACGGACGCGGAGGTGGAACTGGTCTTCGATCCGCCGTGGCATCCGGCAATGATGAACCAATCTGCCGCGCGATGACCCAAGCCCTGATCAACACGACGACGCGTGGCCCGGATACAGTCTGCGCCGGGCTTGACTCAAATCAAAGTCGGGACCCGAAACCGGGTTCATCCTCCAGCCAATGAAGATTGCGCCGATCTTCTCCAACGTTCCCACTGACCTGGCTGCGGCTCGGCAACGTCCGACCCCGGCTCCGCGGCTTCATTCGCTCGCGTCAAGGCGGACAAACCTTGGCAAGCGATTGGCAAAATCGGGTGAGCCAGGCTTTTCCCTCGTGCCGATACTAAATCAGATCATGATGAGCATTCAAACGATCCCATTTATTCTCGCCTTGAGTTTGCTCCCGGCACCGGCTGCTGAAACCAAGGCCGGTCAAAGTTCATCCCCATCCACCGGCCAACTCGGGCCGGGCAAGGTTGTTTACGAGCAACACTGCGCCGCATGTCACGGGACGACGGGTGGCGGAGACGGGCCGGCGGCAGTCTGGCTTTATCCCAAGCCCCGCCATTTCAAATCCGGCCTGTTCAAAATCCGCTCCACGCCCTCGGGCTTTCTGCCGACCGACGAGGATTTGCTTCAAACCATCACGCGGGGGATGCCGGGCAGTTCGATGCCGAGCTTTAATTATTTGAGCGAGCAGGAGCGGCGCGACGTGGTTCAATACGTCAAATACCTGACCGCTTACGTGGATGAGTCTGGCAAGCGGGTCAATTTTTTCGCGGACGCTACCGCCAAAGGAAGTGTGGGCCTGCCCATCGAAGTGCCGCCCGAGCCGCCGGTCACTGTGCAATCGCTCGCGGAGGGACAAGCTCTCTATTCCAAGATGAACTGCTTCACCTGCCACGGGCTCACTGGCGAAGGCATGGGACCGTCCGCGCCGGCGCTCAAGGATTTCTGGGGCTTCTCGCTGTCGCCGCGCGATTTCAACACTGGCGCGTTTCGCGGCGGACACACGGGGCGCGATTTGTATCTGCGCGTGGCCACCGGACTGGCCGGCACGCCGATGCCCGCGTTCGATGACGGTATGCTCCCGCCAGACCAACGGTGGGCAGTGGTGCATTACGTCCAGTCGCTTCGGCGACGGGATGTGGAAATCAGCGATATGCTCGCGCCGAGTGACGGCAGCATTCATGCGACGAAAGTTCGTGGCAAATTGCCGACCGACCCCGCCGATCCGTTCTGGGAAACGCTCGACCCGGCGCGCGTGCCGCTGAGTCCGCTCTGGCCGGAAGCCGATTTGATTTCCGCCGTGGCCGTCAGCGCGGTGCATGATGGCAGGCGCGTGGCGATTCTCTGCACGTGGCGCGACCCGATTGCCGACGGCGCGCCGGTGCGCGTGCAGGACTTTCAGGATGGCATCGCGTTGCAGTTTTCGATGAGTGGCAACACGCCGTTCCTCGGCATGGGCGACAAGAACAACCCCGTCAACATCTGGCAATGGAAAGCGGGCTGGCAGGAGGAAATTGAGAACGGCCGTCCGGACGTGAACACCGTTTATGTCTCGATGCACAACGACGTTTATTTCCAGACGAACGCGCTCTATCGCACCGCCGAGGCCGCGAACAATCTGCTCTCGCAACCCAAACACGTCTCGCCGGTGGAAGACGCGAACGCGCGCGGTTTCGGCACGTTCACTTCGCAGCCCGCGTCCGGGCAAAACGTAAAAGGCCGCGGCATCTGGCGCGACAGTCATTGGAGCGTCGTGTTTGTGCGCGAACTGAAAGCGCGTGATAAGGAGGACGTTCGGCTCGCCATCGGCAAACCTGCGCCGGTCGCCTTCGCGGTGTGGGACGGCCAGAACCGCGATCGCAACGGGCGCAAGGTGGTGAGCAATTGGCACAAACTGATTCTTGAACCATGAACACTGATAATTTTTCACGGCGGGATTTCATCAAACGCAGCGGACTGGTCGGCGCGGGCATCGCCGCCGCGCAGATGCTGCCGCTGCGTTTCCTTCAGGCGCAGGCGATCGAGGAAGTCGCCAACCCGCTGGCCGCGTATCCGAACCGTGGCTGGGAAAAACTCTATCGCAACCAGTACGCCTACGACCGCTCGTTCTCCTGGGTCTGCGCGCCGAACGACACGCACAATTGCCGCATCACCGCGCACGTTCGCAATGGCGTCATCGTCCGGCTCGGGGAGGATTTCGAGATCGCGCGTTACTCCGACCTCTATGGCAATCACGCCACGTCCAATTGGGGCAACCGCCATTGTGCGAAGGGCTACACGTTCCATCGCATTCTATATGGGCCGTATCGCCTCAAGCATCCCATCGTTCGCAAAGGCTGGAAGCGCTGGGCGGACGCTGGTTTCCCGGAACTGACGAAGGAACTGAAGGCTCTTTACAAATTCGACTCGCGCGGCACGGACAGGTTCGAGCGTCTCTCGTGGGATCAGGCGTTTGACTACATCGCGCGTGGAATGGTGGCCGTCGCCAAACGTTACAGCGGCGACGCGGGCGCGAAATTGTTGAAGGAACAAGGTTACGTCCCTGAGATGATTGACATGATGGAAGGTGCGGGCACACGCACGATCAAGATGCGCGGTGGGATGGGACTGCTCGGCGTCATGGGCAAATACGGCATGTATCGCTTGTGCAATTCGCTGGCGTTGCTGGATGTTCACGTGCGCGGCGTGAAGCCCGAGGAAGCCAAAGCCGGTCGCGTCTGGTCCAATTACACCTGGCACGGCGATCAAGCGCCCGGCCATCCGTGGGTTCACGGCCTGCAAAACAGCGAGTGCGACTTCAATGATCTGCGGTTCTCCAAGCTGATCATCATGAACGGCAAGAACCTCGTTGAAAACAAAATGGCCGACGCGCACTGGTTCATCGAGTGTATGGAACGCGGCGCGAAGATTGTCGTCATCGCTCCCGAATACGGCGCGCCGTCCACCAAGGCGGATTATTGGGTTCCCGTTCGTCCCGCCACCGACGCGGCGCTGTGGCTCGGCGTCACGAAGGTGATGATGGACAACAAATGGTACGACGAAGCGTTCGTGAAGGAGTTCACGGATTTTCCATTGCTTGTGCGAACAGACAACCTCAAACGCCTGCGCGCTGCCGAAGTTTTTCCGAACTACAAAAACCAGCTCTCCGCCGACGGCCCCAGCAAAAAAGTCCAGGGCATTACGGATGAACAGCACGGCAAGCTCGGCGATTTCG
>CAZNOE010000375.1:0-6064 GCA_964574525.1 uncultured Bifidobacteriaceae bacterium | reverse complement strand
ACCCGTTTGCGGACCTGGTCCAGATCGAAAACCCGCCGCAAGCCTACATGCACAACTGCAACGTGACGCCGTTCGCAATGATGAAGGACAGCCCGCTTACACCCGAGAAATACTCCAAGTTCCCTTACCTCTACAATGCCACGCGCAATGGCCCTCGCCATCAGCGCGGAGACATGATGACCGAACTCCTCGACGCCGCACGCAACGTCACCGTGGAAAGCGCGACCGAAATCGCGTTCAGCTCCCGGGTTTTCCACGCCGAAAGATGGCAGGAGCGGATGAAAGCGGCGTGGACAAAAGCGCCGGACGCCGACAAGCAAGGAGACGTGGCCGAAGTTTACAGCCTGATCCGGCAGTGGAATCGCCGGAGCGGCGCGGACTCCGAAGGGGCGCTGGCTTTTTATGCATTCAAGAAAGGGCTGGATGATGAGATCACCCGCAATGTGGAGCCGCCGTCCGATCTGGGCGACAAGGAAATCTTCCTGGCGTTGGGCAAGTCCGCCGGCTGGCTCAAGACAAATTTCGGTTCCGTGCATGTGGCGTATGGAAAATATTTTCGCGTCGGGCGCGAGGGCGGGGAGCGAACGTACCCGGTGGGCGGCGGCTCGGTCAGTGACGCCGGCATGGCCACTCCGCGCGCGATCAGCTTCAACAAAGCGGGCAAGGAAATGGTCGGTCGCGGGGGCCAGACTTCGACCCAGATCGTCATCATGAGTGATCCTCCCGAGTCCTACACCATCGTTCCGCTCGGCGTCAGCGACCACAAGGAAAGCGGCCATTGGGATGATCAGGCAGAAAAGCTGTTCAGCAAGAGCAAAGCCACGCCAACCTATTTCATGAACCGCAAGGAATTGCTGAAGCACATCACTTCGACAAAAACACTGAAGCCGACGAGCATGGCGCAGGCAAAATGATTCGTGCCTTGTTTTCGGAGGGACGAGTTACACGAGTCCCTGACTTTCTCGGTGGTCTTCGAATGATTGGGGACTCGTGTAACTCGTCCCTCCGGGGTCTTGGGACAATTTCGGCCACGCTTTGATCCATGAAGAAATATTTTCTCCTGCTTGCTGGTTTGGTTTTGCTGCACGGGTGCGTCGCCGCGCCGAAATCCGCAAGCCATCGCGGCCCCTGGGATTTGGCCGAACTGAAAAAAGCGCCCGCCGCCGAATGGGGAGCGCTCACTGGCCTCGTGCAGGAGGTTTATTACCAGGGCGAGCCGTTCCGTGGAAAACCAACACGCGTCTTTGCGTATGTCGGCAGGCCAACCGAAGGTCGCGGACCATTTCCCGCGATGGTGCTCGTTCACGGCGGTGGCGGGAAGGCGTTCGCCAAATGGGCCGAGCATTGGGCCAGCCGTGGCTATGTCGCGCTGGCGATGGATACCGCCGGTTGCGGACCGAATGGCCCGCAGCCCGACGGCGGGCCGGCCCAGGACGATGCGAGTAAGTTTCACGACTTCGCCGACGCCGATACTCGCGACATGTGGAGTTACCATGCAGTGGCCGCCGTGATTCGCGGACACTCATTGCTGGCATCGCTGCCGGAAGTGGACCCCGCGCGCATCGGCATCACGGGTATCAGTTGGGGCGGTTACCTTACATGCATCGTCGCGGGAATTGATGACCGTCTCAAGGTGGCCGTGCCCGTTTATGGTTGCGGATTTCTGGGGGACAACAGCGCGTGGCGGGACACATCCCTGGCACGGCTGTCTGCGGAGACGCGCGAGCGATGGTTGCGCTTGTTCGACCCGTCGCAATATCTCGGCGGCGTGCGCAGCCCCATCTTGTTCCTCAACGGCACGACGGACTTCGCCTATCCGCTCGACAGCTACCAGAAGTCGTACCGGCTCGTGCGACCGGCGCTGCGCCACGTCAACGTCGTGGTGGGCCTGCCGCACGGCCACATCTGGACGTTCGGCGAGGTGGATCAATTCGTGGACAGCGTGCTGCGCGGCGGCGAATCGCTGCCCCGATTGCAAAACCTGAAAATCCGCGGCGGCATAGCGACGACGACTGTCGAATCCCGCGTGGCCTTGAAGAAAGCCGAACTGCATTACACGGCCGACGACGGCCCCTGGCAAAAGCGGCGCTGGGAAACGTCACCCGCCACGCTGGACGGCAAGGTTGTCACAGCCAGCCTTCCGCCGCAGCGCCCACTCGTGTGCTATGTGTCCGTCACGGACGATCGCGGACTGCGCGCGAGCACTGAACATGAGGAGTCGAAGAAATAGAGCCAGCGCGGCGACGCAAGACGGCCTGACCAATCTATGATCCTGAGATTTCCCTTTTGGCGGCTAAGCGCCCTGCTCGCAGGTTTGCTCGTCGTAAACGGCGCGGGTTGCGCGCGCTCTCCAATGCGGCAGCAGGTTGACTCCGCCGCCAAACCTTGGACGCGGCTGAACTTCAACAACGATTCAGAGCACTTTCAGTTCGTCGTCGTGAGCGACCGCACCGGCGGCGTCCGGCCCGGCGTATTCGAGGACGCCGTCAGAAAAATCAACCTGCTGCAACCCGAGTTCGTGATGAGCGTGGGCGACTTGATTATGGGCAACACGACCAACCGGGCGCGTATTGATTCCGAGTGGGCTGAGTTCAACGGCTTCGTCGAGCGGCTGGAAATGCCGTTCTTCTACGTGCCGGGCAACCACGACATCACGAACCCGATCATGGAAGAGGAATGGATCAAACGTTTCGGGCGGGCTTGGTACCATTTCGTTTATCGCAACGTGCTCTTCCTGTGTCTGGATTCGGAAGACCCGCCACCCACGCACATCAGCAAGGCCCAGCAGGATTACGTGGCGAAAGCGCTCGCAGAGAATCCAAAGGTGCGCTGGACGCTGGTGTTCCTACACAAGCCGCTTTGGGACTACGAAGAAGACACTGGCTGGGCGGCCATCGAAGCCATGATCCGCAATCGTCCCCACACCGTGCTCGCCGGACATCGGCACAACTACTCCAAGTTTGAACGGAACAACACCAGTTACATCGTGCTCGGCACCACCGGCGGCGGCAGCAAATTGCGTGGGCGCGCCTTCGGCGAGTTCGATCAGGTCGCCTGGGTGACGATGACCGATCAAGGGCCCCGTATCGCCAATCTTCTTCTCGACGGCATTTGGGATGAGAACATCCTCACCGAGCCGATGGCGCAAACCATGCGTCACGCGCTCGCCGGAAAGGCCGTCAGTTCCGAGCCGCTGTTCATCAAAGGACAATTTCGCGGCGGTCCAACATTTCCGGGCGACACCACGAGCCTGAGAATTGCCAACGAGGCGAGTATTCTCATGAAGTTTCACGCTCGGTTCAACTCGACCGACCACGTGCATGTCAAACCGGCGGAAGCTGAATTCATGGTTGAGCCCAAATCCGCAAAGGCAATCAATGTGCAATTCGAGGTGGGTACGCCCGTCAAAGTCGCTGACCTCGCACCACTCACGGCTGACTGGACCATCACTTACGAATTTCCCGGAGTGCCGCCGGTCGAGATCAAGGGGCGGTATCAATGGTAGCGGAAAGGGGAGCGCGCTCTTCTCGGCCGAAACCAGGATGAATTCGGGGCTTCCCCATTTGGTCGGACTGGTCTAAAAGACAGTCATGAAAATCATTCCCTTTCTCGCGTCAGGTTTACTCGGCGTGACGCTCACCTCGAACTTCATCCACGCGGCGGACCAGAAGCCGGTCCGCGTCCTGTTGATCACGGGCGGTTGCTGCCACGATTACGCCAAGCAGAAAGACATCCTCAAGAGGGGCCTCGAAGCGCGCGCCAACGTCGTCGTGGATCAAATTCACTCCGAGAATTCCTCCACCAAACCGCCGCTCCCAATCTACGGCAACCCGGATTACGCGAAGGGCTACGATGTCGTCATCCACGACGAGTGCGCGGCTGACATCAACGATCCCGCCGTGATCAAGGGCGTCCTCGCGCCGCACCGCGCCGGCATTCCCGGCGTCAACTTGCATTGCGCGATGCATTGCTACCGCATCGGCAATCCCAGTGAGCCGGCCACGGCGGGGGCCGAGCGCGCCATGTGGTTTGATTACCTCGGCCTTCAATCCAGCGGTCACGGCCCCCAACTCCCGATTGCGATCAACTTCACGGGAAAAAATCACGCGATCAATCAAGGCCTCGCTGACTGGACCACGATCAATGAAGAACATTACAACAATATCCAGGTGCTCCCGACGGCCACCGCGCTCGCGCACGGCAAGCAGACGACGAAAAGCCGGGACGGCACCTCGAAGGAAAATGATTACGTTGTCGCCTGGGTGAATGACTACAAAGGCACGCGCGTGTTCAGCACGACCATCGGTCACAACAACGCTACCGTGGAAGACGCTCGCTACCTTGACCTCGTCACGCGCGGTCTGCTCTGGGCCTGCGGGAAACTTGATGACAAAGGCAAGATCAAGTCCGGTTACGGGCCGAAAAACTAGCCGCTAACTTCTGCCTGCCGCGTCAATCACTTGCTTGCATTTGATGCAGGCGTCGTAAGGGTCCGGAACTTCCCACTCGTCCACCATTATCCAACCACGGAAGCCGCCGTCCTTCAGCATTCGTAGCGAATTCGCGCAATCAATACGGCCATCACCGCAACCAAGGTGCTTGGACGTGCCGCCATCACGCAGCGTGCTGTCGGTATCACAGAATTGCACGTAGCCGATGTTCTTCGGGCCAACCCGCGCGAGCAACTCTTCGGGTTTGCCGGTGGCGCCATTCATCTGATCGAAATGGCTTGGATCATAAATGCCTTTGAGCGCCGGATGATCCGCCCCGTGAAGGATGCGCAGGTAGTGATCCTCCTTGTTGAAGACGAAAACCGGCTCGATTTCGAAACAGGCCAGCAGCCCCAGGTCGCCGGCAATTTTGCCTGCCTCATGGAACGACTTCGCCAGTCGGTCAATCGCTTCGTCAATTGTTTGCCCACGCAACCCGCCGCCCGGCCATAAGCCGACACAATCGCAACCGAGATGGCGCGCGAGTTGGGCGCGGTCGCGAAACTGATCCAGCCACTTCTGTCGCGCTGCACCATCAGGATCAAACGCGCCGTCCGCCCCGAGTTGGATCGAGAAAATCCGCAGGCCATAGAGGTCGTAAAGCCGCCGCAACGCCCGGACGCGCTCGCTGTCTGTTGCCGCGGGATAGCCGCCCGATGGCCAGTCGGCGACAAGCTCAACGCCGTTGAACTTGTGACGCGACGCAAAGTCCAGGATTTCCCAGATAGGGTAGTTCTTCTTGTATTTGCGCGCGCCGGACTGGAAGCCATTCAGGCCAACGGCCGTCTTCCATGTGGCCCTCTCTGCCGCGATCGCCGTCACGTTCATCGCCGGCAAAGCCAGAGCGCCACCAAGCAGCTTCAGCGCGGCGCGGCGCGGCATGGGTGTTTGCGGCGGAAAGTCTTCCCCGCAGGTGTTGAGTCCGAGAATCATATCGCGACTGTGCAAGCTCTCGTTCGTGCTGTCAAAACTTCTAGCCTTCGTGACGTGGGGAGGGTTATTCGAAAAGCTTCCGCTCTTGTGAATAACGGTCTTGATTTTCTCCCAGCGCGAATAGACCATCATCGCGAATATTGAAACCACCAGTTGAGAGTTTGACCGATTCGCGTGCTCAGGGTTCCCTCCCAAGAATCCGTTTTCTCCAGCAACCGGTCTGCCGGAATCGCCAAGGTTCGTTCGCTATTCGCCGGTTTCGGCCCGTCATCCTGACGCTTCTGCTGGCCGTCAACGTCGCTTCGGCGCAGAACAAAGTGCTGGAACTCGACGGCTTTGGCAGCTACGTCGAATTGTCACCGGATATTTTTGCCAATCTGACCGAGGCCACCGTCGAGGTGTGGGCCAAGTGGGATAGCTTCCGCACCTTCTCCAGGATTTTCGAGTTCGGAGCCGCGTGGCAATCCATGAACCTGTTCAATCACGACAAGACCTCCGACCTGCGCTTCAATCTCTATCCGCAAAACGCCCAAGTGGCCCGTTCGTTGATGTATCACATCCGGGTGAACGGCCTCCTCAAGACCAGCGAATGGATTCACCTGGCAGCGATTTCCGGCCCCGGAGGCATGAAGCTCTATGCA
>CAZNOE010000374.1:0-6091 GCA_964574525.1 uncultured Bifidobacteriaceae bacterium | reverse complement strand
AATCCGTGTTCCGGCAACGCGACCTTCAACGCCACGCAATCGAGTTCAGCGATCATGGTTTCAAGGCATGGCAATGTGGGCGCGGACGAAGTGTTCATCTTGTGCAATGGCCTCGGTGATTCCGCGTTTGGTCATGCAGTCCAGGCTCACGGCGTCGGTCAAACTGAAGCGGCGTTCGTGCGTCTGACGGCAGCGCGCCGCCGCCGTGTTGTGGGCGCTCTCATCCACCCATTCAATCTTGCAGCGAGGGAGAAGGTCGTTGAGGAATGTTTCCACGGCTTCCCACCCAAGGCGGCGTTGCACCAAGGCCCAGGTTTCATGGACGATGTTCGTGGTAACGAGTTCCCAAGGTTCCCTTTCCGCGCGTTCAAACGCGGCCCGGGCTTGCGGGTGGAATGGATCAGAGCCGTCGAGACAGGCGTAGAAACCCGAAGTGTCCACGAACACCGTTTTCATGTGTTCGGGTCACACCAGGCTTTGTCGTGGAGCTTGAGATTGTCCTGTTCAGCTTGCGGGAGCGGGAGGAATTTACCGGCAAATTCGCGCAGCGGGCGGGGCGGGTGGGACGGGCGGGGCGAACCGGTCGGGAGGAGCCGCGCCACGGGCTTGTGATCTTTTTCGATGATGATTTCGTCGCCGGGAGCCAGCGATTCAACCAGTTCACCCAAACGCGATTTAGCCTCAGCTAATTCCACGGTTTGCATGGTGAAAGGGTGTCACGCCAACGGTATTGCCACAAGTTGTGATTCAGGCGTCGTTTGCGGTGACGCGAGACGCCGCTCGTGAAACGCTGGATCGCCCTGGCGGCTTGGAGAATGTCCTCCAGGTAGGCGTGATCCTTCGCCATAAATCGGCGTGGCCGTGGACAGAATGGAGTGCTTGCGGTAGCGATTGCGACTGCGCTCGATGGCGCGGCGGCTCACCAAATCCACCGGGCGGCCGAAAAGTTCCGCCAGTTTTTCCTGCATGTCCGCCCAGTCGAGCAGGCGGATTTGATCGGCGGCAACCTTGGCCAGCGCGACGGTCGTTCCGTCATAAGTGCTGAACTCCACCGTAAAGCTGCGGCCTTCCTTGCAGGCATGGACGACCGTGCCCATGTCGCTGGCGGCCAATCCGTGTTCCGGCAACGCGACGGTCAACGCCACGCAATCGAGTTCAGCGATCATGCAGGCAGAGGATAAGAGGTGATGAGCGCGGTGCAAGCCCGCCCGGCGTTTCGAGAGAAAGTCAGTTCAACGCTCGCCCTCACCCTTGCCCTCTCCCCGGGGAGAGGGAGAATCGTTCGCCGGTTTGTTGCGCCACCCAAGCCGCCACGCCCTTCGTCCGCCCCTCGCTCCGCACAACCCGTCAGCGGCGACAGGCAAAGGGACTTCCGAAAATTCAGAGTCGTGCGATTGCTATTCCCTCTCCCCGGGGGGAGAGGGCAAGGGTGAGGGCGAGCGTAAATCCAAATCACCCTTCCGCCCTTTCAATCTAATTCGCCGCCGCCGTTTTCGTTTCCTCTTTGATTTCCTTGCCAGTCTTGGGGTCAATCTTGAGGTTAAGATTCTCCGAATCGTCGGTGTAGAAAAAGAAGCCCTGCATCATTTCGTCGTGCGTCTGCGGGCCGTTCTTGACGGTTGCTTTCGGGTTCGGGTTGTAGGGATTGAATGGTGAGTTGTCGAAGTGCGAACTGCATTCAATCTTCGTTCCCTTCGGAAAATGCTGCGCGCCGCGCGGCCAGACATAGCTCAACTGCCAGTCGAAGCTATAATTCGGCAGTGACAGCAAAGTCTCGGTCTTGCCATCCGGGTAGTGCGCGAAAAACGTGCTGTCCTTGCCGCGCAGATGCATGTGGCTGAAAAGTCCAATGCCGGTCGCGTCGCACTCCAGTTGCTTTTGCGCGGCGACGGGATGGGCGGGCGCACCAGGCGGAATCTTGAATTTGTAGTCGCCAATGATTTTGTAACGGACGCGTTTGTGGATCGGCTCCTTGGCGAAGCGCAGGCCGACGGAGATTTGATCCGTCTCCTCCTTGCCGGTCGTCACGTAATGGATTTGCAGGACGAGTCCCGAGCCTTTGGGAATCATCATCGCGACGCCGGAATCGAGATCAACGGGAATGCCGCCCGGGACGATGCCGGTGATGAAGTTTTTGTCTTCATCAAAACCACTGGTCAGCGACGCATGGGCGAGGTTGGCGTGATGCACCACTTTGGAATTACCGGGCATGATTTGAATGCCCTGCACCCAAGTGTCCTGCTCGAACAGGTGGGGCAGAATCACGTAGCGATAAGCGATATAACCGGTCGCCGGGATTTTTTCCGGTTGTGAGGCGGTGATAATCAGGTCCGGTTCGCCAATGAGCCATTTGGTATCGGGAAACTCCGGCGGCTTCGGCGCTTGCGATAGATCGCCCGGAGCCTTGCCGCCCCGCACCCACTGCACAATGGTGTCGCGCTCCTCTGCCGTCAGGCCGCGTTGGTTCATGAATTTGCCGAAGCCCGGATGCGCGAACCACGGCGGCATGCGTTGTTCATCCACGACCTCCGCAATGCTCCCGGCCTTGGCGGAGACTTTTTCAAACGTGGTCAGCGTGAAGGGCGCAGCCGTTCCGGGCCGATGACATTGCACGCAATGCTTGTTGATCAACGGCGCGACGTCTTTGGCGTAAGTCAGCGATTTCTTTGGCGGACGAACTTCGGGAAAAGTGATGGCGCAACCGTCAACGACTGTTTCCTTTACGCGGACTTTGCGGGCGGCCAGCACGTCTTCGATGGCTTCTTTCAAATCCTCGCGGTCCGCCGACGGTTTCACGCCGCCGAGCCGGTATTGATTATCAATGCGTCCGCGATAACGAATCTTGCGCTCGGCATCGAGCACGACCACTTCCGGCGTGCGGGTCGCGCCGAGAGCACGAGCACATTCGCCGTCAAAATCTTTTGCGAATGGAAAATCCACGCCATGCTCCAAAGCTTGATACGCGACTTCCTTGATCGAATCGTCCGGGCCGACATTGATGGCGACAAATTGAACGCCCTGATCACGGTATTGCGCGGAGAGTTCCTTGAGCCGGGGCAGATAGCGTTGCACCAAAGGGCAGCCGACGGTCGTGAAGGTGATCACATAAGCCTTGGACTGGCCGAAATCATCCAGCGTCCGCGGCAGATAACGAATATCCTTGAACGTGAATATTTTGGGTGTTGCCCCGATCGGCACTTTCTTCTCTCGCGCCTCGACGGTGGCGAGCGTGAAAGCCACCGAGGCCAGGCAAGCGACGACGTTGGTTGTCAACCGGCTGCATTTCATAAACAAAGTTCTGCGCGAGTTCTCTCTCATTACGTTTTCCCGGCGACGGGCGACCGCGCCAAACAAGGCGATATCGCCAAAAGGGACGTTGAAGTATAATCGCGAGCCGGGGCTGAAGGGCAATAACAATGCTGGCGGGACGCTCACCGATGCAAGAGTCGCTCCAGTCCTTCAAACAGAGCGGCAGAGTCCCTCAAATGATCGCAGCGCCCGGCGCTCGTCACCAACCCGAATCCCAAGCCGTAAGCTGGGCCGTTCGCCACGCAAGCGTCCGTCTGGCAATCGCGGATTTGGCTCTCCGCGGCGCGAAGAACGCCGGCCTTGTCGCCCTCCACTTCATATTTCCAGCCGACGAGCTTTGCAGCGGGATAGAGCGAACGCAGTTCCGCGATGACTTTAGGTGTGGGTACCAATTCCGCCAGCAACGTGCCCTGACGCGTGGAAATCTTGCCTGATTTGATTTCGTCCAGTTCGCCCGAGACTGAGCGGAGCCAGATTTGGCCAAACCTGAAATCGCTCACGGCGGCGGCGTGAAACACCGCGCCAATGTTTTGCTGGGAGAGCGCATTAAACTTCTCCAAAAGATTCGCCGTGGTGCTGAACGGCTCCACCCGTCGCGCTTTTCGCTCGCCACAGTATGTAGCCTGCTCGCCGATGAGTAAGGTCACGTCATGCCCGCGCGCGGCGAGAAAGTTGGCCAGTTCCGTGCCCAGCCGGCCCGTGGAGAAATTCGTGAGCCGGCGCACGTTGTCCATCGTTTCGTAAGTCGGTCCCGCTGTGACGACGCAGTGCATGTGCGTTGAGCATAGAGGAACGCCAGCAAGCGATGGAAGTGTTATCCAATCGAGAAGTGAGACCCGCTACCATCCGGCGGGCAACAGTTGGACGGCGGTGAGCACCAACGGCGCGCCCACCGCGCGCCTATTGCACACGGCGGTGTGGACGGGCAGCGAGATGATCCTCTGGGGCGGATTCGGCTCCAGTGGTGTTTTGAATGACGGCGGTCGCTACCATCCGGCGGGCAATAGTTGGACGGCGGTGAGCACCAACGGCGCGCCCGCCGCGCGCGAGCGACACACGGCGGTGTGGACAGGCAGCGAGATGATCGTCTGGGGCGGATACAATGGCAGCAATTTGAACAACGGCGGTCGCTACAATCCGGCGGGCAACAGTTGGACGGCGGTGAACACCAACGGCGCGCCCACCGCGCGCCTATTGCACACGGCGGTGTGGACGGGCAGCGAGATGATCCTCTGGGGCGGATTCGGCTCCAGTGGTGTTTTGAATGACGGCGGTCGCTACCATCCGGCGGGCAATAGTTGGACGGCGGTGAGCACCAACGGCGCGCCCGCCGCGCGCTACCTTCACACGGCAGTGTGGACGGGCAGTGAAATGATCGTCTGGGGCGGAAACAACGGCAGCGATTTGAACGACGGCGGGCGCTACAATCCGACGGGGAACAGTTGGACGGCGGTGACCACCAGCGTGCCCGCTGCGCGCTACTATCACACGGCGGTGTGGACGGGCAGCGAGATGATCGTCTGGGGCGGAGTCGCCGGCAGTTATTACAACGACGGCGGCCGTTACAATCCGGCGGGCAACAGTTGGACAGCAGTGAGCACCAACGGCGCGCCCGCCGCGCGCGGCGGTCACACGGCGGTGTGGACGGGCAGCGAGATGATCGTCTGGGGTGGAGCGATCGGCAACGACGGTGGTCGCTATGACCCGGCGGGTAACAGTTGGACGGCCATGAGCACCAACGGCGCGCCCGCCGCGCGCGGCAGTCACACGGCGGTGTGGACGGGTAGCGATATGATCGTCTGGGGCGGATTCAACGGTATCGAAATGAACACCGGCGGCCGCTACAATCCGGCGGGCAACAGTTGGACGGCGGTGAGCACCAACGGCGCGCCCGCCGCGCGCCGGGAACACACGGCGGTGTGGACGGGCAGCGAGATGATCGTCTGGGGCGGAATCGGCGGCAGCTATTACAACGACGGCGGCCGTTACAATCCGGCGGGCAACAGTTGGACGGCGGTGAGCACCAACGGCGCCCCCACCGCGCGCCTCTATCACACGGCGGTGTGGACGGACAGCGAGATGATCGTCTGGGGCGGAGACGGTGGCAGCACCACCGGCGGGCGCTACAATCCGGCGGGCAACAGTTGGACGGTGGTGAGCACCAGCGGCGTGCCCGCCGGGCGCGAGCAGCACACGGCGGTGTGGACGGGCAGCGAGATGATCGTCTGGGGCGGACTCGGCGGCAGCATTTTGAACGACGGCGGTCGCTACAGTCCGGCGGGGAACAGTTGGACGGCGGTGTGGACGGGCAGCGAGATGATCGTTTGGGGCGGAGACAACGGCAGCTTCAGTGGTTTTTTTAACGACACCTTCGGCTACACTCCCGGTCGCGTGCTGTATCTCTACCAGCGGCCATGAAGAAGCGGTTGAGAGTCGTTGGTTGAGAGTTGAGAGATGAAAACCTGGATGCGGCATTTGCTGGCGTATGTGAGCGCGGCTTTGAGGCCGCTTCAACGTGATGCCTCTTTCGGCGTTCGCCGGTTGCGGGGGATTCTCACCGTGAAGCGGGCTGAAGCCCGCGCTCCGCTCATGCTGTTGCTGCTGTCGCTGTGTTCCATTGCGCTCGCCGATGACTTCGATTCCCTCCGCGCCGACCGTGCGGCCATCGAACGCGTCTATTACAACCACCGCCTCGGCGAGAAACCGCCCTTCGAGCAGACGCTGCCTCCGGCCACGTTGGAAAACCTGGTCCGGCAGGACTTGCGCAAGGAAGCCGCGCTCA
>CAZNOE010000373.1:0-6162 GCA_964574525.1 uncultured Bifidobacteriaceae bacterium | reverse complement strand
GAGCAGGTCGCCGTTGGCGCGCTCGGCAAACGTGCGCACGTAGTTACCCGCCCAGCCTTCGTTCGTGCCAAATCTCCGCCACTTGCCACTTGCCACTTGCCCCTCGCCACCCTCCCTCAGCACCAATCCCTCGGCGGTGCTGACCCAGAGCCGGCCGCTTTGGTCTCGATGCAAATTCACAATGGCGGCGCCCGGCAAAGCTGGCGTATTGGCAGGATTGAAAACTGCAAACCGGACCCCATCAAACCGGACCAGGCCGTTGAAGGTCCCGAACCAAAGATAACCATCGGGCGTTTGGGCCATGGCCGTCGCCGAATTCTCCGGCAAACCGTCCTCGGTTTCCCAAGTGTCGATCAGGTAATCCGGATCGGAGCGAAACGGCGATTTGGCTGCCTGAGTCTCGATTGCGACCAAGCAACACATTGCGGCGGCAACCCCAATAGCGCGGCTGGTCCACGCCATCCGCTTCTTGCACCAGACCAGCCCATGCATCGCCGCCAGCGTGAGACACGCGGACGCGATCATGGACCAGACGATGGTGACCCAACTCATGCGGCGAGAAGGCTGGCAAAATATCGGCGGCAAGACCAGTCCGGTGTGGTGTCGTAACTCACGGTAACAACGGCACGGCCCCGTCCCGCCACCAGTTCTGCTTTGGATCATCCTGAAGCGGAATACCCGGCCCGCCCGGCTGTTGAAATTCGCTCTCGCTGATTTGCTCCGCGTGTCTGCTATCATCGCGTTGAGCCTCCCGCAGTGTCTCGGCACGGGAATCACCGGCACCGCCAGGAGAACGGGAATTTCTTCGTGCGCTCATCCAGTTCATGGGCAGCACCAAGCGCAGTCCGGATCGCGAGGTTGCGGCGGCGGCGCGACAATGGGAGAGCACGATTGCGTTTCGGATACGGCTGACGTTTCAGACTCGGCGGCGGCGCATGGGACGAATGCGGAATGCGGTCGGAAACCCACGCCACAATGCCACTTGCTCCGCTGAAGGGCGTTCATGCTTGATTCCTACCAGAGTAATGCTAGTCTTACCGCATGATTACAAGCCTATCAACCAAAGGTCAGGCCGTGATCCCGGAGGCGATCCGCGACCAGGCTCGTTTGCACCCGGGCGACAAGCTGGAGGTGGGCTACGTCAACGGGCTGGTGATTATGCGCAAGCGGGTGGCGCTGACTCCCGCCAAGGCGCGGGCTTTGATCCTCTCCGGGCGCGATCTTCCCGAGGCGACGGCGAAAGACGAGGCCGTGGTTCAGGATGCGATTGACACCGTGCGCCGCCGCCGCTCCCGATGAAGGTGGTTTTCGACACCAACATTGTTGCGAGCGCGAGTTTCTGGCGCGGCAAACCGTTTGATTGCCTTTCCGCGTGGGCACGCGGCGGGATTTCGGTTTTCGTCAGTCCGCAACTCCTGTCCGAATACTTCGACACGGTTGAGGAATTGTCCGCGCGCTACCCGGACAAGCGGCGCGTGGAGTGGGTGGAAAACCTTACCGCGTCCGCCGAACTGGTTTTTCCGTCGGATCGCGTCCGGGGCGAGACGCCTGATCCGTTTGATGAAATGGTTTTGGAGTGCGCCCTCGCCGCCGCCGCGGATTGCATTGTATCGGGTGACAAAAAGCATCTGCTTGCGCTGCGTGAGTTTCGAGGCGTGAAAATCATCACGGCCGACGTTTTCTTGAAGTCGCTGTAAAAACGGCCTGGCACGAACCAGTGGCTCACACCCGCCGCTCGCGACGGCGTGACGTGCGCAGCCAGCCGGTGATGTGCAACCAATGCCACGCCAACGGACGCCAACGGACGCCACCACGGCAACTGCGGCCTGAACTGCTCTGGACGGCCTAACGCCACCCAGCACTGCACCGGAAACGTGACGCGCTGGAAATAACGACTGGCAATGCTGCACTGCAAGCGTAGCCAGTGGATGCGAACGTAACGTAGTAGCTCTCTATGTGGTGTGTGTGTCATCACTGTTGCGGAGTCGGCATGATGGCACGCGCTCACTCATCATGCCGACGCAGCTGACACACACACCACATAGAGAGCTACGGAGTGGAGACACGGGAGAGAACGCTGCGAGAGCCGAAACCAGAATTGCAGCGGTTGAGTTGCGACGTTGTGCATCTGGTCAGTTGCGAATTGTCGGACGACGTGAGTTCTCGCGGTGACGGTTGGAAACGTGATTCGACTTTGGGGAAGACGTTGAATCGGAATTTTTCCCGAACTGGGCACTGATGAAACAATGGCCGCAACTGTTAGCCAATCCGTTAGCCATCGGGCTTGCCATCCTCCTAAACCTTTGCCGCAGCGGCGGCAAGGAATGGAGCCAATGGTCGGGATTGAACCGACGACCTACGGTTTACGAAACCGTTGCTCTACCACTGAGCTACATTGGCTTTCAATTCACCACGTCGCAGCCAAAACACGAACTCACAGATTTGATTGCGCGACATTTACGTGACGCATCTGGAAGTGTTTATCGAACGAACTCTTCCAAACCCACGCAAGCGTTCATGGCGCGGTATGTATAGCCGGACTCAACGCAGCGGTCAAGTGAGCTATGCCGTGGACTATCACGGGAGCCGTCGCCGCACCGGTCACCTTTTCGCGCGCGAGCCTCAAGTTTCTCAATGCAAATTGCACTCAGCCCATTGGCGCTTGTGCAAATTGCCTTCGCGAATCCAGATTGGAATCACACATCCGAAGCACCGGAAACACGCAAATTCAACGGAATCCTTCCCGATAGTCCTTTCGCTACTGCTGGCACGGTCACGGCTAAGAGTAAGGCGGAAGACGGGGCCGAAGACTGGAAACGCTGTTGGATGCGAAACGGGAAACCAGGAAACGATACCTGCTCCCACGATCAACGGAAACTCGCCTTTCATTTTTTGCAACTCTGCGCCACGTTCAGTAACGGGCCTGACCGGTGCGGGACAATTTCTCCACTGAGGGCATTGCTTCGCGAATTGCGAAGGTGTGCAAATGAGCGCGACACAATTACAATCTTTTCCAGCGACGATTCCCGCCGGAAGGGTTGATCTAAGAGGAGATCTGACGGTGCCGCCGGCGGCACGCGGGCTGGTGATCTTCGCCCATGGCAGTGGCAGCAGCCGTCGTAGCACGCGTAACCAGGCGGTGGCGCGTTACCTCCAAGGCAAGGGCTTGGGCACGCTGCTCTTTGACTTGCTGACGGAGGAAGAGGAGCAGCTCGAATACCACACCCGCCATCTCCGCTTCGACATTCCTTTGCTGGCAAACCGGCTGGTGGACGCTACTCGCTGGGCCGGCTCCGAACAGGCATTGCGCCGTTTGCCTTTCGGCTATTTTGGCGCGAGCACGGGTGCGGCGGCGGCGCTGGTCGCCGCGGCCGAACTGAGCGATCGAATCAGCGCCGTCGTTTCGCGTGGTGGCCGGCCTGATCTGGCGGGAGACGACTTGCCAAAGGTAACTGCAGCCACGCTCTTGCTCGTCGGCGGAGAGGACACGCCGGTCGTTGATCTGAACGAACAAGCCCACGCATTGTTGCGTTGCGAAAAGCGGCTGACGATCGTTCCCGGCGCCACGCATCTGTTTGAAGAGCCGGGAACTTTGGAGCGCGTCGCCCAACTTGCGGCGGAGTGGTTTCTCGAACACCTTCAGACCGCTAAGACTTTCCCGCCATGAGCAGACAGCCAGTGACCGTAACCAAGAAGTGAAAGGACAATGTTATGCCAGAACAACAAACAGTCGAACGAGCACGCAAAGACAAAGCCGGGGGGGAAATCGCCTTCGACTCAAGCCGGGGAGTTCGTGCGCGAAGAGATGCATCACATCCGCGAGGGCAAGCATGGCGCGCGCTCAACCAAACAAGCCATCGCCATCGGATTGTCCAAAGCCCGCCGCGCCGGGGTGAGGCTGCCTCTGCCAAAGAAAGGCAAGACCTCCGCCCGAACACGACGCAGCGCCATGCGCGATTACGCGACGGGTCGAAGCAGTGCATCGCACAGGCCCTCGGCCACCCGCTCGCGGGCCACGCTGGGAGCGCTGCGGCGCGAAGGCCATCGGGCCGCCTCGCACACGGCGCTCGCGCGCCAGGCACGAAGCGCTGCGCGTCACCGATCCCCGGCGCAACGTTCCGCCGCTGCGAGAAAGGCGGCCCACACCCGCCAGATGTCATGGGAGACGAAGGACGAATGAAAGACCACGTTTACAAACTGATCGAACTGACGGGCACGTCCACTGCGTCCATGGAAGATGCCATCAACAATGCGCTGCGTCGCGCGGGCGCCAGCGTGAAAAATCTTCGCTGGTTCGAAGTGACCGAGATTCGGGGTGACATTGACCAGAATAAAGTCTCTCACTGGCAGATCACGCTGAAAGTCGGCTTCACAGTGGAAGACTGATCCTGCGCGACGGCCAACTCTCAGGTCCTCACCAACCGCCATTCCCGGATCGGAAGTGTTTTCCTCTTTCAACCCGCGCGCGGTTTGAGAGAATTGACGCGTGGAACCTAAGAAGCGTTGGCTCATCGGCGGGGTTGTCGTGCTGGTCGCGCTGGCAGCGGCGCTATGGTGGAGTTGGCCGGCCTATCGTCGTTATCGGGAAACGCGTTGCATCGCCCAAGCCCGGGCGTTCCTGGCGGCGAAGGATTATGCAAACGCGTCCGTCAGTGCGCGCCAGGCGCTCGCGCGCAATCCACGCAGCCTCGCCGCCTGCCAGGTCATGGCGGCGCTCGCGGAGATCGCCGGGTCCCCGGTGGCGCTCGAATGGCGGCAGCGCGCCGCGGAGATTGAGCCAACTCTCACCAACAAGCTCATGCTGGCCGCCGCCGCGCTGCGCTGCCAGTCGCCGCCTTTCGCGTTGACGACGCAGATTCTCGAGGACCTGCCCGCGGCCGCGAGCAACACGGTTCCTTTTCACCTCGTGTCCGCCGAACGGGCGATGAAATTGAACCGGCTGGCTGACGCGGAACGGGAGATTGCGGTCGCCGCCGCCTTGGAACCGGCCAACCCGTTGCATCAATTGAATCTCGCCGTGCTGCGCCTCCAATCAACGAATCAAGCCCTCGCCACCGAGGCCCGTGCCACGCTGGACCGGCTGCGAACCGACCCCGGCGTGGGACCTGTTGCGCAACGTTCGCTCGTGGTTGACCACCTGCGCCGCCACGAACTCGCCGAAGCGCGAACTTGCTCGACGCAACTCCTGGCCGACCCCCGCGCGACACTGGAGGATCGCCTGCAGCATCTGAGCCTCCTGAAGCACGATCAAGGAACGGAACTGGCGGCCTCGCTGCGAGCCTTGCAGCAGCAGTCGGCCACCAACGCAGCCGCCATCTACGGTGTCACCGGGTGGATGATCGGCAACGGGCTGGCCGCCGAGGCGCTTGCCTGGCTGCAGGGATTGCCCGTCAACGTGCGTTCGCGGCAACCGGTACCAGTGGCCTTGACGGATTGTTACGTGGCGAAGGAGGACTGGGCCGGGCTTGAAGATTTTCTAAGAGGCGAATCATGGGACGAACTGGATTTCCTGCGGCTCGCTTACCGTTCGCGCGCCGCGGAACGGCAGAATGACACGTTGACCGCCGCGGCGCACTGGCGCGCGGCGGTTCGCGCGGCGGGCGACCGCTTCGGGACCCTGGCTTTTCTGCTGCAACTGGCCGAGCGCTGGCAACGCCAGCAGGACAAGGAGGATTTGCACTGGCGCATCGTCGAGCGGTTTCCGTCCCAGCGCTGGGCGCTGCGGGAGTTGGATCGTATGTATGCGGCCAGCGGCAACACCCGCGGCCGGAACAAGGTGTATGCGGCCATGCTGGCAATGGTCCCCACGGATGTTGCGCTCAAGAACAACGTCGCGGCAACGTCGTTGTTGCTGAAGACCAACCTGAAGCAGGCGCACGAATTGGCGCGCGAGGTGTACGAGGCGGGAAAAACCAACGCGGTGTTTGTCTCGACCTACGCCTACTCGCTGCACGTGCAGGGCAAGACGGACGAAGCCCTCAGGCTGATGCAAACGATCCCCGAAACCAGTTTGCGCGAGCCAGCCATCGCCGTTTATTACGCCGTTCTGCTGGCCGCGGCGGGCGAGCGCGAAAGGGCCGGACCTTATTTCGGTGCCGCGGAGAAAGCGCCGATGCTGCCGGAGGAGCGCCAGTTGCTGGCACAGGCGCGGCGATAGGAATC
>CAZNOE010000372.1:0-6166 GCA_964574525.1 uncultured Bifidobacteriaceae bacterium | reverse complement strand
TTGGAGGTTCAAGTCCTCTCGCGCGCACCAACCTCGAAACTGAGTTTTCTCCGTCTGGCTATTCCCTTGCCCAGAAATCAATCACGAACACGTCGCCGAGAATGGGGCCAAGGCTTTGGCCGAATTTCTTGTGCTCGGGATGAACCAGGTACGCATCCCGGTCTTTCTCGCTCTTAAACGAAAGGATGAATCCGTGCGTAAAGCCTTTGTCGTGTTTCTCGGGACTTACGTTCGTGCCCCACTCGAGCGATACGATTTCCGGAATCTTTCCCTTCAACGCGCGAAAAGCGTCTTCCGCTTCCTTGATTTTTTCCTTCGTGGCCGTGTCCTTGAACTTGAAGGAAACGACGTGACGGAGTTTTGCATCCTTGGCCGGGGCGTCCGCCGCCGTCACCCACAGAGTGCCGATGAATCCGATGATCAAGAGGAATGAGAGTATTTTCATAATGGTGCGGCTGATTTGACGCCGCGCGGCGGCAATTCTCAAGAATAATATCGGACCGAATGGATCGGTCGCTAGCGCGCGCTTTCGTTGTTCTATTCCGGCAAGTCTTGGCGTGGAGGCAGAACGCGCGGCTGTAAACAAGAGCGACGGTGTCTTGATCCAATTCTGCGTGCGAGGTCTTCTTCATTTCAGTTGGTAAGTCACTTTTTGGAAACGGCTGCCCTGATTTGGGGCAACTCTTGACGAACCCGCAAGCCCAGGGGATGGATCAGCGTTCGTTACGGGCTCCCAGGGCGCCCGCCGCGTTTTGCAGCCGGCAGGAAGGGTGTCGAGGCATGTGGTCTGCTGATGGTTGAGCGTGACGCACCCATTTAGAGCCATGCTCGTAGTGTGTGCCGGCATCGCGGGCCTCTTGCCAATGACCGGCGCGCGTGCGCGCGCGGATGACACTGCCGATGTCAGGCGGCAGGTCGAATTTCTCCAGCAGCAGAACGCGCTGCTGCAGGATCAGGTGCGTCAACAGCAGACGGTGATTGAGAAGTTGAACCAACGCGTCGCGCACATCGAGCAGGCGTCCGAGCAACGAAGCCGTGAGTTGGACGATTTGAAGTCAAATGTGAAGGACGCCGCTCCCACGTCAAACAAGTCCGGCGGATTCAGTGTCGGGAAGATCAACTTCAGCGGCGAAGGCGGTGTGGGTTACTTCCACGCGCAATCCGAAGGGGCGCTGCCCAACGCCGAGTTCCGCCTGGACGAAGCGAAGCTGTTCGCGGAAGCGCCGGTGTGGGGTGACGTCTATTTTTTCACCGAGTTGAATCTCGCCACGCGCGAGTCAGGCGATCTGGACCTGCGGGTAGGCGAACTGTATCTCGACTTTGAGGACGTCTCGAAGCTGTGGGGCCGCGACCGGCAATTGAACGTGCGCGCGGGGCGGTTCGATATTCCGTTCGGTGAAGAGTATCTGGCACGTGACGCGATTGATAATCCGCTCATCTCGCATTCACTTTCGGATTTGTGGGGCGTGGACGAGGGCATCGAGCTTTATGGTTCGCTGGGGAAATTCAGCTACGTAGCCGCGGTGCAAAATGGAGGCGTTTCCGGCACGCGCGACTTCAACGCCGACAAATCCGTGGCAGGCCGGTTGTCCTACGACCCGACACGGTGGCTGCACGTGAGCGCGAGCGCGATGCGCACGGGCGACCTGGATGCGCAGAACGACTACCTGTCCGAAACGTGGTTCGGCGGCGGCTGGTTCCGCTCCATTGGCTCGGCGGATACTACGGTGTTCCACGCCAATCTCCTGCAGGGTGACGTGGCGCTGCAGTTTTCACGCGGACACCTGAAGGCGTTCGGCGGCATCGCGCAATACGACGACAACGACCCGAACGGCAACAACCGGCGCGATATTTATTACTACTCGGTGGAAGGCGTTGTGGACGTGACGCGCAAGTTGTATGCGGCGGCCCGCTTCAGCCAGATTTTTGCCGACAAGGGCTATCCGCTGCCCGGTGGCGGCGACATGGGTAAATACTTTTTCAACCCGTTCGGTCCCCAGGCCGAAGAACTCTGGCGGTTGAGCCTCGGCTTGGGTTACCGCTTCAACCGTCATCTGCTGGTCAAAGCCGAATACACCTTCGAGCAGGGCAAGGAAGTCGGCGGCAGCAGTCGTAATCACGTCAACCTCTTTGCCGCCGAGGCGGCTTTTGCATTCTAGTGAGACTGCTCATCGCCATTTCATTGATCGCCTTGCTCTCACCCACGCCCGCGCCGGCGGGAACGATTCGCGGCACAGTGCGGGCCGAAGGCCCTACCGCTTCGGCGGATGCCGCGGCTGGTGGCAAATACGACAGCCGCAAATACAAATTCGCCGAGCGGGTCAATTATGCGGAGTTGCGCGACTTCGTGGTCTGTATTGACGGACCCGTTGCCGGCACAACGAATGGGCCCGACAAGACGGTACGTGTGGAAACTAAGCGCGTGAATCAAAAGGCAGCGACGTTTTCGCCGCACGTTTTGCCGGTGGTTGCCGGAACGACGGTGGAATGGCCGAACAACGACGACATTTTCCACAACGTGTTTTCCATGTCGGAAACCATGCCGTTTGATCTCGGACTTTACAAAAGCCCGGAGGTCAAGCGCGTTACGTTTGACAAGGCCGGACGGGTGGATGTGTTTTGTTCCATTCACGCGAACATGAATTGCATCGTGCTCGTGGTGGAGAATCTTTTCTTCGCGGTTACGGACGAAACCGGTCGCTACGCGATCACGAACGTTCCACCGGGCACCTACAAGCTGAAGGCATGGCATGAACGGTTGCCCAGCCAGGTGCAGGAAATCACCGTGCCGGAACAGGGTGAAGTGAAGATGAATTTCACGCTCGGGATCAAAAACCTGCCAAAATACTGATCATGGGCAAACTGAAGCGCGCCATTCTTCTGAGTTTCCGCACCAAGCTCATTGTGCCGGTGGTGGTCTTGATGGTGTTGCTCATGGCGATTTCCATGTGGCTCGTGAACCGGCGTGTCACGGATCAGTTGCAGGGAGATGTCGCGCAGCAACTCGGCACCGCAGAGGCCGTGCTCAAGCGAACGCAAGCGAGGCGCGCCAATGATCTGCTGCTCCGTTACCGTAACGTGGCCAATGAACCACGCTTCAAGACCGTCGCCAGTTTGTCCGACGAGAACAAAATCACTTTTCGCGCATTGCTGGACGATTTGATCCAGGAGAGTGTCGCCGATGTGATCGCGCTGGCAACGGATGAGGGAAAGAACTTCACGAGGACGCGCGATCCGCGCCTCAACGTGCCGGAGTTCGAGAAGGCGTGCGCGGCGGCCATCAATCAGGCACTTGCCGGTCAACCCTACGTGGATACCGTGAAGAACGGGGACCGCTTGTTCGATGTCGTGGCAATTCCGATCTGCGTAAACAAGGGTGTCGTTGGCGCGGTGGCATTCGGCGCGGTGAATTCCATTGCCGAGGAACTCAACAGCCAGGAGACCCATAGCCAACTGGTTTTGCTGTCGGACGGTCGCGTTGTGGCTTCCACACTGCAAGAACAGTATCTGCGGCAACTGCCCGACCCATTGCTCGCACGCGCCGCGTCACATGACGACAAGGCCCGCAGCCGTATGGAAAAGGTCGTTTTGAATGACGAGAACTTCCTCTCATTGGTTGGCCAGTTGAGTGCGCCGGAGGATCTGCATCAACTTGGCTACGTCCTCCTCTCCTCGTATGAAAAGCCGCTGCAAGTGCTCCGGGAAACTCAGCGGCTGATCTGGCTGATCAGTTCGTTGGCCATTCTGCTGGGGGCGGCGGGCATTTGGTTCCTCGTCAGTAAAGTCACTGAACCGCTTCAGGAGTTGCGCGACAGCGTCGAAGCGCTGGGACAAGGCGATCTTTCGCGCCGCATCGAAGTGTCGTCCATGGACGAATGCGGTGAACTGGCGCACGTCTTCAACCAGATGGCGGAGAACATCAAGGGTTCGCGCGAGCAATTGGAGATGACCGTGGAGACGCTCAAGACCACGCAGGCGCAGTTGATTCAGAGCGAAAAACTCTCCGGCATCGGCGAATTCGTGGCCGGTGTGGCCCATGAGTTGAATAATCCGCTCACTTCCGTAATGGGTTTTTCCGAATTGCTGCAACAGGCCGATGTGAATCCGGATCACAAACGTCATCTGGAAATGATTCACAAAAGCGCCGTGCGCTGCCAGAAGATCGTCCAGAGCCTCCTGAGCTTTGCCCGCCGCCATCAGCCGGAACGAAAGCTGGTCTGTGTCAACGGCCTCGTGGAGGCCGCGGTCGAAATCCTCCACTATCAGATGCGCACCAGCAACATCGAGGTCACCACGCATCTCGACCAGCGCCTGCCGCAGGCGATGGTGGACCCGCATCAGATCCAACAGGTCTTCCTCAACATCATCAACAACGCACGGCAGGCCATCGAAGCCCACCGCCCGCAAGGTTGGGTGCGCGTCACCACGGACACGTGTGGTACCAACATCCGCGTCACCTTCCAGGACAATGGCCCGGGCATTCCCGCAACAAATCTCTCCAAGGTCTTCGATCCGTTCTTCACCACGAAAGAACTGGGCAAGGGCACCGGTCTGGGGCTGAGCCTTTGCTATGGCATCGTCAACGAACATGGCGGCACCATCAAGGTGCGCAGCAAGCCCGGCGAAGGCGCGGTCTTTGTCATCGAATTGCCCATTGCCGCCGGAGGAACGCAAACGCGGGAACACACTGACGCGCCCTATGGCGTATTGGCCAACCCGCTCGAGGGCGCGGGCAAGAAAGTGCTCGTGATTGACGATGAGGAATCAATTCTCCAAATGGTGGGTGAAGCGCTGGGCCGCTGCGGCTACGACGTGGATGTGGCGTCCGACGGGGAAACCGCGCTTCAGCATCTTCGCAAACGCTCTTACGACCTTGCGCTGTGCGATTGGAAAATCCCGGGCCTGAACGGCCAGCAGGTTTACGAACGGGTGCGCGTGACCGATCTGAAGCTTTCCGAGCGCATGATTTTCATGACAGGCGACGTGATCAATGAAGGGGCACAAGAATTCCTGCGAGACCGAAAGAAGGTTTGCCTGACCAAACCATTCTCGCTTGTCGAATTCCGGACGGCGATCAACAAGGCCTTGGCGGCCAGCTAGCCTGGTTGCCAAAATGATTCTCGGATAGAAATACAAAACCCCTCACCCGGCCTTCGGCCACCCTCTCCCCGTCGGATGGGTGATCGGACATCACGCCGCCATTCCCTTTTGCGGGAAATGGGATTATTGTTTCCGGCATGAATCCCGAAGCGACCTCGATCCCGACACGCGGTGCGGCCGACAATCCGCCCAATCGCTTTGAGCGGATCCAGTTGGAACGCGACATTGATTGGAATCCGGAGGAAGATCCGCTGCCGCGGACGCAGTTTCTGAGAGACCACACTCGCACGATCATCACCCGTAATGACAGCCCGGACGTGGGTTTCGAGGCAAGCATCAATCCTTATCGCGGTTGCGAACACGGCTGCATTTATTGTTACGCCCGGCCCACGCATGAGTATCTCGGCTTCTCGTCTGGGCTGGATTTCGAAACGAAGATCATGGTGAAGGAAAATGCACCCGCGCTGTTACGGGAGGAACTTTCCTCGCCCCGCTGGCAGCCGCAAGTCCTGGCGCTGAGCGGCGTGACCGATCCGTACCAGCCCATCGAACGGCGTTTGAAAATCACGCGCGGCTGCCTCGAAGTCCTGGCTGAATTCCGCAACCCCGTCTGCATCATCACCAAGAACCGATTGGTCACGCGGGACATTGACTTGCTGGGCGAACTGGCGCGGCATCGAGCCGCGGCAGCTTGCGTTTCGCTGACCACACTGGACAGCGATCTGCGGAAGGTGATGGAGCCGCGCACCTCGCCGCCGGCGGCCCGATTGGCAACCATCGCCGCGCTGTCGCAAGCGGGCATTCCCACCGGTGTGTTGCTCGCGCCCGTGATTCCCGGTCTTACCGATCATGAGATTCCCGCGCTGGTTGAGGCAGGAGCGAAGGCCGGCGCGAGCTTCGCGGGATACGTCACGCTGCGATTGCCCCACGCGGTGGCGCCGTTGTTCGAGCAATGGCTGACAACTCATTTTCCGGAGAAGAAGGACAAGGTTCTGAACCGCCTTCGCGCGATGCGCCACGGCAAATTGTACAACTCAAACTTTGGCGAACGCATGCGCGGCGAAGG
>CAZNOE010000371.1:0-6185 GCA_964574525.1 uncultured Bifidobacteriaceae bacterium | reverse complement strand
GCGAAGAGCAAGGGCATTTACGTTTCGAAGTTCGACACGGCGACCGGAAAATTGACAGATCCGGAATTGGCGGCGGAAACAAAAAGCCCCAGCTTCCTCGCCGTACATCCGAACAAGCAGCTTTTGTATGCGGTGGGCGAGATCAGCAGTTTCGAAGGCAAGCCCGCCGGCGCGGTGAGCGCCTATTCAATCGCGGCGAAGACTGGCAAGCTCAACTTGCTCAACCAGCGGCCTTCGGGCGGACTCGGCCCATGTCATCTTGCGTTGGATTCAGCCGGCGCGTGTGTTCTCACCGCGAACTATGGCTCAGGGAGCGTCGCATTGCTCCCCGTCCAGAAGGACGGCAGTCTCGGTGAGACTGCTTCCACGATCCAGCACGCTGGTTCGAGCGCGAATCCGCAACGGCAGGCCGGTCCGCACGCGCACTTCATCACTACCGACGCGGGCAGCCGCCATGCGCTGGTATGCGACCTTGGCCTGGACAAGGTGCTCATCTACCGCCTTACAGAAAAAAATACGAAGCTGGTTCCCAACGACCCACCGTCCGCCTCCGTCGCGCCCGGCGCCGGCCCGCGCCATCTGGCTCTGTCTCCGGGCGGCAAGTTTGCGTATGTCATCAATGAAATGGGTTCGAGCATCACCACGTTTGCCTATGACGAGCGGCGCGGTGCGATGGCGGAATTGCAAACCATTTCCACGCTGCCGGAAAAATCTGAGGGCAACAACTCCTGCGCAGAAGTCGCCGTTCATCCGACGGGAAAATTCGTTTTCGGGTCCAACCGCGGGCACAACAGCATTGCGGTGTTCGCCGTGGACAAAAAGTCCGGCAAACTGACTCTCGTCGAGCATCAATCAACGCAGGGTAAAGTGCCGCGCCATTTCGCGATTGACCCCACGGGCCGCTGGCTGCTGGCGGAAAATCAGGATTCCGACTCGGTCGTCGTTTTTTCCGTTGATGAAAAGAGTGGACGACTGAAGCCGACGGGACAAAAAGTGGAAGTCCCTGCGCCCGTTTGCTCGGTGTTTGTGCCCGCGAAGTGAGGCAACGCGGTTATGGCGTGCTTCCCAATCCGCACTTGGGAATAAACTTCACGGAAGTTGCAGGCGATAAAACCGCGCGCCGCCAATTCGTTCGGATCAATCCCGCCGTTGCCGGGGTTCGGCCGCAAGCAAGTTCGGGACTCGTGTAATCCGTCCCTCCGACACGGCTACAGCTTCGCAAAAATCTGGTTTGCTTCCTCCAAGGTTTCCTTCGAGCCGATGTCGAACCACAAGCCGGGTACGGTCCATGTGTAAACCGGCGTGCGGGGATAGAGCCACTGCACGAGGCGGCCCGGTTGGTCGGGGTTGTTGCCTTCGGCGATGTATTGCTTGATGAGTGGGATGGTGCTCTTGGGATAAAAATAAAGGGCGATGCCGGTGAGTGTGCTCGCCGGGTTTTTCGGTTTCTCCTCGAAGAAGGTGATGCGGCCATCACCGTCGAGGGTGATGGCGTTGTATTTTTTGATCTGCTCCAGGTCGCCGACATCGTAGAGCGCGAGCACCGGCGCGTTTTTCTCGCGGCAAAATTTCCCGAAGGCGTCCAGCCGTTCGCTGAACAGATTATCGCCCGCGACCACGATGAGATCGTCACCCACGTTCTGCGTCTTGAGCACGTAATGGATGTCGCCGATGGCGCCGAGCTTGTTGCTGTCGTCGGTCGAGCCGTCGTTGACCACGGTGAATTCGAGTTTGGATTTGGTCGCGCGGTAGCGGTCGGCCCATTGCTGGAAATGGCCGGCGAACTTCGCATTGGTGACGACATAGACGCGGTCAATGCCGCCGATGGGCGCAAGATTGTCGAGCACGTGCTCGATCATCGGCTTGCCGGCAACGGGCAGCAGCGGCTTGGGTTGCGTCAAGGTCAGCGGATACAGGCGCGTGGCATAGCCGGCGGCGAGGATGATGACTTTCACTTTGTTAAATCATTGAGTCGTTGAAACGTTACAACGTTGCCACCGGCGAGCGCCACTACGATTTGCCGTCCACCCGCTATTCAGCCAACTGGCTGCGAACTAATTCGCACATCTTCACCGTCAGTTGGTCCCTCAGGCCGTAATAGACACACTGCCCATTCTTCTCGCGCGTAAGGATGCCGGCAGTCGCCAGCAACGAAAGATGTTTGGACACGTTGGCCTGCGTCGCGCCGGTGGCCTTCACAATGTCAGTGACCGTGCGGGCCTGCTGGCAGACGACCTGTAAAATTTTCAGCCGCATCGGCTCGCCCAACAGCCGGAAGTGCAGCGCGATCCCCTCCAGTTCCCCGTCGGTCATTTGCCGCCTGGTTTTTTCCTTTGACATATTACTAAATGGTTATATGATCATACGATGAATAAAGCAGTTGTCCATACCAAAACGCCGATATGATTCTGCGAATATTGATTGGCGCCAGCGCCGGAGCCGTTCTTGGTTTCGGCTGGTATAAACTCGTGGGTTGCTCCACGGGCACCTGTCCGCTTACCAGCCATCCGGTCATCAGCACGATTTTCGGCGCACTGCTCGGCACGCTGATCGCGACCAGTTTTCGCTGAATCCAAATCACACAAACTCTATGAAAATGCACATGATCATCCGCCGCTTCGCCGGCGCGCTTATCCTCCTGAGCCTCGTGCTCGCGCACTATCACAGTCAGTATTGGCTCTGGTTCACCGCGTTCGTCGGCTTCAACCTGCTGCAATCGTCCTTCACGAACTTCTGTCCGCTGGAACTCATTCTCAAAAAGCTCGGCGTGGGTGGGTCGTGCTGCGAAGGTGAAAAAGCAGGTAGCTCCTCCGGCTGCGCAAAATGAAACGGCAACTGGGATTTCTGGGGATATTTCTGACGTGTTCGCTGGCGGCGAGCGCCGCCGAACCGTGGTCATTGGAGCGCGCCTTGGATTACGCGCTGGCCCACAACCCCGACGCGCGCATCGCACAGCAGCGGATCGCCGCCGCACAGGCTGGACTGGAGCAAGCCAACTCCGCTTTCTGGCCGCGGCTGCAAGCGCAGTCCGGCTACACCCGCACCGACAATCCGATGATGGTTTTCGGCAGCATTCTCAACCAACGGTCTTACAGCTCTTCGCTCAACTTCAACGACGTTCCCGACGTGGACAACCTCAACGCGCGAGGCGTCGTCACCGTTCCGCTTTACGCCGGCGGGCGAAATGTCGCGGGCCGGCAGGCCGCAAGGGCGAACACCGAAGCCGCGAAGCAAGAGAGCGCCGCCGTCCGCAATGCGCTGGGTTTCGAGGTGTCACGCGCGTTTCATACTGTGCTGAAGACGCGGCAGTTCATTCAAGCCGCCGACGCTGCGGTCAACTCGTTTGAAACGAATCTCGTTGTGGCTGGAAAGCGTCTGGATGGCGGCACGCTGTTGCGGTCCGACGTGCTCGACATTGAAGTGCGTCTGGCACAAGCGCACGAAGACCTCGTCCGCGCCCGCAATGCGAAGGCCCTGGCCGAACGCGCGCTGCGCAATCTGCTGGGCATCGAAGACGGTGAGTTTATCGTTGTTGACACCGCTCCGATCGTCAGCGCGCCGCACTCGGGAGATTTTTCGCAACGACCGGAACTGACCGCCGCCCGCGAGCGCGAAAGCGCGGCGCAAGCGCAAGTTCGTGGCTCGAAGAGTGGCTACCAGCCGCGAGTTAGCGCCTTCGGCAGTGTTGATTACGATTACGGCTGGGTAACTCGCGGTGATGGCAGAAGCTATTCGGCGGGCGTAATGGCACAGTGGGATTTGTGGGACGGCTTTTCGACGCGATCCAAAATCCGCGAAGCGAAAGCCAATCTCGAATCCGCCCATGAGGAGCAGCGCAAGCTGCGCCTGGCGCTCGACTTCGAAGTCGAACAGGCCCGGCTCGACCTCAAAGCAGCGGACGAACGTCTGGCCGTGGGCAGCAAGACGGTGGAGCAAGCGGCGGAAAGCGCGAAGCTGACTCGTGGCCGTTTTGAACAAGGGCTCGCCCTCTCGACGCAGTTGATTGATTCCGAAACCGCGCTGGTCTCGGCCCGTGTTCGCCGCGCGGAGGCCGAGTCCGACCAGCGCATCGCAGTCGCCGCGTTGCGCAAGGCGCTCGCTTTGCCGCAACTCGATTCCCAGCCGGCTGCCAAATGATATGAAACGATTGTCCTCACGAACTCTTGTCTTTCTTGCGGCCGTCATCGCGGCACTCGCGCTAAGCAGTTGTGGCCACAAGCGCGAGAGTTCAAAAGAGAATTCAACCAGCCTCCCAGGCGCCCAAGTCCGCGTGCAGGCCGTCGAGAACAAGTCGCGACCGGTGACGGAGGAAGTCGTCGGCACGGTGCGGGCAAAACTCCATGCGACGCTCGAAGCGAAGTTGAGCGGGCGCATTGACAAGCTGCCGGTGGTTTTGGGCCAGCGAGTCAAGGCCGGTGAACTGCTCGCCCGCCTCGACGCCGCCGAAATCAACGCCCGGCTTGAGCAGGCTGAAGCTTCACTCGAACAAGCGGAGCGCGATTGGAAACGTATTTCTGCGTTGTTCGAGCAGCAGGCAGTGACGCGCGCAGAATATGACACTGCTCAATCGCGAAACCGCCTGGCCAAAGGCGCGGCAGCCGAAGCAAAGGCGATGATGAGCTATGTGGAAGTGGTTGCGCCGTTCGACGGCGTGGTGACGAAGAAGTGGGCCGATGTGGGCGACTTGGCCGCGCCGGGCAAACCATTGATCTCCATCGAAGACCCATCGGCGTTGCAACTTGAAGCCGACGTGCCCCAAGCCATCGCCTTCCATATTCAACGTGACGCCCGTCTCGCTGTCCGCGTGGACGGCGTGAGCGCAGAGTTGACCGGCACGGTCAGTGAAATCGCCCCTGCCGCCGATTCGGTCAGCCGCACGTTCCGGGTCAAAGTAGATTTGTCGAAACAGCCGGGTTTGAGTTCGGGCCAATTTGCCCGACTGCTTGTGCCGGTAGGCGAAAGCAACTCTCTGCGCGTTCCGATAACGGCAGTCGTGCAGCGCGGACAGTTGGAGATCGTCTTCGTCGTTGCGAATCAGCACGCGCAGTTGCATCTCGTGAAGACCGGTAAACGCGTCGGCGACGAAATGGAAATCCTCTCCGGCCTCCAGGCGGGCGACGCGGTGGTGACTGACGGCGCGGCACAGTTGACCGACGGACAACCCGTGGAGGTTAGGTGAATCGAAAGTGGGAAAGTGGGAAAGTGAGCAGGTGGGAAAAACACCGGCTGAAGCCCCTCTCACTTTCCCACTTTCTCACCTGCCCACCTGCAATGATCCGACTGCGAGAACCGATACCGTGCGCGTGAGTCAACCAAATCCACCGCCACCCCTCGCGCTCGGCCTTGCCGGTCGCATTGCGCGAGCGTTCATTGATTCAAAACTCACGCCGCTCGTGGTCATCACATCCGTGCTGCTCGGCGCAGCGGCGATCATCATGCTGCCGCGCGAGGAAGAGCCGCAGATCAAAGTGCCGATGATTGACGTGCTGGTGGCAATGCCGGGTTCTACCGCGAAGGAAGTCGAGGAACGCGCGACCCGGCCGATGGAGAAGCTGCTCTGGGAGATTCCGGGCGTGGAATACATCTACTCAACCTCGCGCCCCGGCGAGAGTCTCGCCATCGTGCGGTTCAAGGTCGGCGAGGACGTCGAGAAGAGCCTGGTCAAGCTGAACCAGAAGTTGCAGTCGAATTTCGACCGTATCCCGCATGGCGTTTCGTCGCCGCTCATCAAGCCCAAATCCATTGACGACGTGCCAATCTTGGCGCTGACGTTTCACAGCGCCCACTACGACCATCTCACCTTGCGACGGCTCGTGTCGCAGATAGACGACTCGGTGAAGCAAGTGCCGCTCGTCGCCGAAACCACGATCATCGGCGGCGCGAAAAGACAATTGCGTGTGCTGCTTGATCCGCTCCGATTGGCCTCGCGTAATCTCAGCGCCGCGGAAATTGGGCCAATGCTTATCCAGGCCAACCGACAGACCATTGCCGGTGGACTGACCAGCAACAACCGTGAGGTGATCGTCGAGACCGGCGGTTTCCTGTCCACGGCGCAGGATGCGGGCAACGTGGTGGTGGGCGTGTTTGAGGGTAAGCCCGTTTACTTGCGCGAAGTCGCGGAAATCAAGGATGGCGCGGAAGAGCCGAGTCAGTATGTGTTCTTCGGGGCGGGCATGGCGAAGGCA
>CAZNOE010000370.1:0-6186 GCA_964574525.1 uncultured Bifidobacteriaceae bacterium | reverse complement strand
CACTTAGTCTCATTTTGTTCCCCCAACAGTCTCATTTTGTTCCCACCCCAACAGATGATTCGCGAGACGCCATCATGTTGGATGCGGCCATTCGGCGTATGTTCAGCCTCATTTACCTTCTTAACATTTGGAGCCGGAATTGATGTGAGTGGCGCAGATTTAACACCTGGCACTGCAGCCCTTTCCGCAGCCCGGCGCTCCTTACGACGCATTTTGCCCGGATTATTCTTCAAGATTTCAAATCTCCCACTTCACCGGCACGGTCAGCTTTTGGCCAAACCGGTTGTGGTAATGCAACTGCCGATGGCGCCGGCCATGTTCGTGGACGAGCTTCGTGAGCTTTACGTCGTAACAACAGTACTCCGCGATCTCGAACAGCCTGCCTTCCTTGAACCAATGGATCGCTTGCATGCCTTCGGCCGTCTTTTCGACGCCGAACGTGGCCATGGCAATGGAATCGAGCGAGAGCCGATGTTGCAGCGTGCTGGCCATGTCCACCATCATGTCCAGCGTCGGAAGCTGCCGCAGATCGAAGGTGGTGTAGCCGTGCAAAACTTCGTAGTCGAACCGGAGGACGTTGAAGCCCACCACCAGATCAGCGCGCTGCAAGTCCGTGAGCAGGTCGTTGACGTGCCTTTCGCCATAAACCCGGTACTCGCCGCGCGCGGTGCTGAACGTGACTCCGACGCTCATGCCCATGCGGCAGATTTTGTCCCAGCCGCCGACTTCATCGGCGGACTTCTGCGTTTCGAGGTCGAAATAAACGATGTTCTTCGCCATGCGCTGCGTTCAGTTCTTAACCGGAACGATGCAGTTGCGGCCCAGCGGCGTGGCGGCGACGCCTCGTCGCCGTAGGGTGAATGCGACGCCCTCGTCGCACAGCTTCGGATCACCGTTTGGTTTGCGCCCAAGCGGTCCGGCGACGCGGGCGTCGCCGCCACTCCCTAGCGACGCGGCGTCGCTTCTACCCCGTCGGCAACTACATGGTTCCGGCTTAATCTTGATCGTCATCTTAATCGTAATCTTCGGGGAGCGGAAAGCAGATTAAAGAGAAAGATCAAGATTACGATCAGGAGCGGATGTGAAAAACGGCTTTGCCGCCAACGCTTCCGACGCTACGGTGTCGTCATGCCCGAAGGCGATGCCAGCACGTTCGATGGGACGGAAACACGCTTCCTGCGGCGCGCGCCCTTGCCGCGCGCCTACGCTGATTATTGGGGGCGAAAGTTTTTCCTTTTTCTGCTGACGATCCAGGGTCTCGGAGCCTTTGCGCTGATCACACTCGGCGTCTTCATCAAAAAATTTCTCACGGCACAGCACGTCGTCTGGCCGCTGATGCGGAGGGACATTGCGCGCGCAGGAGTTCGAATGTTACCGATGTTTCTGTTCGTCGCCGCGGCCTTGGGTTTCCTCGTCATCGGACAAACCGTGTCCTGGCTCACGCGCGTGGGCGCGATCAAATACCTCGGCAGCATCATGGTCATCGTGGTGGTGCGCGAACTGGGGCCGCTGCTGGCGGCGCTCCTCGTGCTGGCGCGGGTCGGCACGGCGAATGTGGTGGAGCTGGGCACCGCGCGGGCACTGGGCGAAGTCGAAGCGCTCGAAGCGCTGGGAATTGATCCCGTGCACTATCTCGTCGTGCCGCGCGTGGCCGGGATGGTGGTGGGAATGTTTTCGTTGACGGTTTACTTGATCCTGGGCGCGCTGGCGAGCGGTTACCTGTGGGCGTTCATTCAAGACGTTCCGCTGCTGCCGGGCGATTATTTCAATCAACTGGCGGGGGCGTTGAGCTATCTGGATTTTGCGGTCGTGGCGCTGAAGACGCTCGCGTTTGGATTCATCATCGCCATCGTCACCTGTTATCACGGTCTGGCGCAACCGTTGCATCTCGATGAAGTTTCCCGCGCCACCGTGAGCGCTGTGGCGCAGAGTATCGTAGCCTGCGTGCTCCTGGACGCGTTGTTCATCACCATGTATCTGACCGTCTGATGAACGACGCCACCATGACTCCCGGTCCGCCTGCCATCCAAATGCGCGGCGTTGCGTTCGGCGCGATGGGCGACCAAAGCGCGACCGTCGCGGAGGACGTCAACTGGACCGTGAAGGCGGGCGAGTTCTGGGTCGTGGCCGGCTCCCAGCGGTCGGGCAAGACCGATTTTCTAATGCTGACGAATGGCCTGCAGCCACCCACGCGGGGGACGTATCACTTTTTCGGCGAGAAGATGCCGATTTTCGAGGACGAGCGGCTGGCGGAACGTCTGCGGCTGGGTTTGGTTTTTGATGGCGGGCAACTGTTCAATCAAATGACGATCTTTGAAAATGTGGCTCTGCCGCTGCGGTATCACCGAAGCCTTGCGCCCACCGACGCCGAGCTGCGCGTCCACGCGATGCTCGAACTGACCGAGTTGCTGCCCTTCGCCGACAGCACGCCCTCCGCCATTGCGCGCAACTGGCAGAAGCGCGCGGGTCTTGCACGCGCGCTGATTCTCCAGCCCGACTTGTTACTGCTCGATAATCCGCTCACGGGCCTGGATCGGCGGCACACAAGCTGGTGGCTGAGTTTTGTCGATCGCTTATCACGCGGCGAGAGCGGGCTGTACGAGAAACGGACGACGATCATTGCGACGGCAGATGACGTGCGGCGCTGGCGCGGCCATGCACAACGCGTGGCGTGCTTGATCGGGAAGCGCTTGCTGGTGCTGGGTGATTGGGAAGCAGCCGACCGCAGTGGCGTAACGGGGGTGCGGGATCTATTGAACGCTGAACCGTCCGGCAATTGACGGGCGCAAAGAAACTTGAAACTGTTGGCAAGCCGCGCCGGGAGATTGACGCCCGTATCGGTGTGCCGGCTCGCAAATCAGAAATCACAAATCGTAAATCGTAAATCTGCCGATGGCCTTGCAGGATTTAACACCGCAACTGCGGACGCGCCTCAGCCGCATGGAACGCGCCGTGGGCTGGTTTGTCGCCTTGGCGACGGCGCTGCTGCTTTTCGGTTTCGGCTATTATATTTACAAGACAGCGGAGCGAAAGGGGTGGTTTGTGACCAAGGCGCGCTACTTCACCTACACGGACCGCGCCACCGGATTGAAAGTCGGCGATCCGGTAAATTTGATGGGCTTCGACGTCGGCCAGATCACGCGCATTGACACAATGCCAGCCTGGGACCAGCACAACGTCTATGTCGAATTCGAAATCAAGGAGCCTTACAACGGTTATCTCTGGTCGGGTCACAAGGGGTCGCAGGCAAAAGTGGTGACGGCGGATTTGCTCGGCAAACGGGTGCTCGAAGTCACCAAGGGCTACGACGGCTATCCGGCTTACCGATTCAATCTGTTCCGCGAGATCAGGCGCGCCGAAGCGGAAACATCGCCTTATGCCGAAAAAAGCTGGCAACTCGCCGCGGTTTTTTACGACGCCACGGGTACCAATGTGGCGCTCAGAGCGCTGTCGCCGCTGAACAAGACAAATCTCATGACGCTCAGGCAGCTCGGCATCGAGAAATTCTATATGCTCGATATTCGCGAAGAAAAAAAATCCCCCACCGTCGTCTGGGACGACCATACCGCGGCCTACGGGCCGTTTTGGAAAACCAATCTCTATTGGTTCCCGCCCGACGAAACGCCGGCCATCACGGAGCGATTGGAAAAAATCGTGAGCCAGATCGAGGAAGCGCTGCCGAATGTCCTGGGGCTGACCAACCAAATCGTAACGGTGCTCTCCAACAGTGTAAACCTCACCTCCAACCTGAGCGCCCTGGCGTCCGATGCGCGGCCCGTCGCGACCAACCTCGCCTACATCAGCGCGCAGTTGCGTGAATCGGGTTCGTTCGGCGACTGGCTATTGGGCACCAACGCGCACCACCAGCTCAGCGCGACTTTGGAAAATGCCAACACTACCGTGACTCACGCGGACACCAATCTGACCGCGCTCTTCGAAAACCTCGCCCGATCACTGGATAATCTTGCCGGTATTACGAGCAACTTGAACACGCAAGTGCAGGCGAACACGAACATTTTGGGATCACTATCGCAAGCCGTGGTGGATGCAGACGATTTGGTGCAGGGATTGAAGCGTCACTGGCTTTTGCGCTCGGCGTTTCGCAGCAAGACCAACGCGCCGCCAGGATCACCGACGACGGCTCCACGGCTCACCTCGCCCAAGGACAAGTCGGGGCCATGAGTCCTTTGCGGAATCGGATTTCAATTCGCCCGAATCCGGCCAACCGTCATGCGGGCTGCAACCCGGCTTGCGCCGTATCAGCTTAACAGCAAAAAAACCAGACCGCCGACGCACAGGAGGAAGAAGGCGATAATCACGCCATCGGCTGCGCCAAAACGGGGTTCATCGGTACGGTTGGCGGGTACGACGGTCGCTTTGATGTAATCGCCGCTCTTACTGTCCACTCTAAACGCAAGCGCACTCATGCTTTCGTGCTCAGCAAGGCACGGGCCAGCAACGGAGCGCGAGTTACCGTATGCAGTTTGTGGGCGGAAACACTAGGAGTGATCAGTTTGCGGCCTGGTTCGAGTCTTAGGATTTGACACCTCGAATTGAAAGCGGGCACGGGAGAATTCGCGCAAAAGCGCGTAGAACTCACTGATCACGCCAGGATGCCAGTCAAGATCTCCCCATGCACGTCTGTCAGCCGGCGTTCGATGCCGTTGTGGTAATAGCTCAACCGCTCGTGATCAATCCCCAGCAGGTGGAGTATCGTCGCGTGCAAATCGTAGATCGTGGCGATGTTCTCGACGGCCTTGTAGCCGAATTCATCCGTAGCGCCGTAGCTGAAGCCCTTCTTCACGCCCGCGCCGGTAAGCCAGACTGTGAATCCTTGCGGATTGTGGTCGCGACCGTTCGCGCCCTTCTGGAAAGTCGGCATTCGTCCGAACTCCGTCACCCACACCACGAGCGTGTGGCCGAGCAGCCCGCGCGCTTTCAGGTCTTTAAGGAGCGCCGCGCACGGCTGGTCGAGGATCGGTGCGTGAATGTCGTATTGCTCCTTCAACTTCTTATGGCCGTCCCAATTCCCCACGCCCTCGCCCATTGCGTACGCGCCGTTGAAAAGCTGCACGAAGCGCACTCCGCGTTCCACCAAGCGGCGTGCGAGCAGACAATTCCGCGCAAACCCGGCTTTGATCTTGTTGCTGTCGTTCACGCCGTACATCTCCAGCGTGGCCTTGCTTTCCTGGTTGAACTCACCGACCTCGGCGGCGCTGAGTTGCATCTTCGCCGCCAGCTCGTAACTGGAAATCCGCGCGAGCAACTCGCTGTCGCCGGGATGCCGGGAAAGGTGGCGGTCGTTGAGAAACTTCAGGAAGTCGCGTGTGCCCGCCTCCGCATTGGGAGAGATGGATTTTGGCGTGTTGAGATTAGGAATCGGCTTGTCGGCATTGAACGCCGTTCCCTGAAACACCGGCGGCAGAAACGCGGAACTCCAGTGATTCGGCCCAACCTGCGGCACGCCGCGCGGATCGGGAATGGCGACGAACGCGGGCAAGTTCTGATTCTCGGTCCCCAGCGCATAACTCACCCACGAACCAACACTGGGAAATCCGTCGAGGATGTAGCCCGTGCCCATCTGATTCTCCGCCGGGCCGTGCGTGTTGGACTTCGCCGTCATCGAGTGGATGAAGCAGAGGTCGTCGGCCAGTTCGGCGAGGTTCGGCAGCAGGTCGGAAATCATCTTGCCGGTCTGGCCGCGCGGCTTGAATTCCCAGTGCGGCTTCGTCAGGTTTCCGTTCTCACCTTGGAATGTAATCAGTTTGTCCATCCCTGGCATCGGCTCGCCATGCCGCTTGATGAGTTCCGGTTTGTAGTCCCAGGTCTCCAGGTGCGCGCACGCGCCCGAGCAGAAAATGACCAGGACGTTTTTCGCTTTCGCGGCGAAGTGCGGCGGGCGCGGCGCGGTAGGATGTTGCGGCGACCACTGCGGCCGGATGGGCGACTTGTCCGCGCCGAGAAGTTTTTCCTCCGCCAACAGCGAGAGCAGCGCTATGCCGCCGAGACCGGTGCCGCCGGAGCGCAAGAAATCCCGGCGGTTGAGCAGCCAGCGGCCGGCATTGGAAAGCGTATTGTCTTTCATCTCATCGCCCTACTTGGCGCAAATCGTCCACTGACACGAGGATTCCTCTCATTAACACCCCGCTTCAGGGCGTGTTGCCCAAATCCTGGGGAGACGAAAAG
>CAZNOE010000369.1:0-6196 GCA_964574525.1 uncultured Bifidobacteriaceae bacterium | reverse complement strand
GCTGGATTCAAAACCCCGACAAGGCGAATCAGTTCGCGCCGCGTTCCAAACTCACTCCCTACGAAGGCGGCGTGCGCACACCGATCACGATTCGCTGGCCGGGCAGACTAAAACCGCGGATGGACAAGGAACATCTCGCGAGCACCGTGGACTTGTGGCCGACGCTGACTGCATTGCTCCCCTCCTTGGAGGGGCCGGGGGTGGGTTCGTCTGTGAAAACCACGATGCCGAAAAAACTACCCGGCATTGACCTGACCAACGGTCGTGCCGTCGCGCGCCGTAGCCGCATCTTCGGCGAGCAATACGCGCACAACGTCGCTGACGTGGACGACCCCACGCGGAGTTTGCAGACCCGGTGGGTGATCGAAGGCTGGTGGAAGCTCATTGTAACGCGACCCACCCTTGACCCCTCCCAGGAGGGGAACTCCACAAGCGCGGGTCAAACTGCGCTCCCCTCCTCGGAGGAGTTGGGGGTGGGTCCTTCAGGCAAATCGCCGGAGCTTTACAATTTGCGTGACGATCCGTGGGAGAAGAATGATTTGGCCAGCCGGGAAACTGGCCGCGTTAAAAAGCTGACCTCACAGCTTGACGACTGGTGGCAACCGCCGTTGAATCGGTGAAGCGAAGGGTATTTTGCCAATGCACCAATCACCGTTCAGTGCTCAGTGTTCAGTGTTCAGTATTCAGTATTCAGGTGCGACACCAAATGTCCGGTCGCACGTCTCTTTCCGATTGCCCCGCGGCTTGTTCGTCATCGCCATCGCACTCGGGCTGCTGAATACGGAACACTGGATACTGAACACTTCTTTGGCCGCGGATGCACCGGCCAAACCCAACATCGTCATCCTCCTCGCCGACGACCAGGGCTGGGGCGACTTGAGCGTCAACGGAAACACCAACCTGCGGACGCCCAACATTGATTCGTTGGCCCGCCAGGGCGCGTTGCTCGAACGCTTTTACGTCTGCCCCGTGTGCGCGCCGACGCGCGCGGAGTTTCTCACGGGCCGGTATCATTCGCGCGGCGGTGTGCGCGGCGTTTCCACCGGCCAGGAGCGCTTGAACACCGATGAGCGGACTATCGCCGAGACGTTCAAGGCTGCGGGCTACGCGACGGGAGCATTCGGCAAATGGCACAACGGAAGTCAATGGCCGTATCATCCGAATGCGCGCGGCTTCGACGAATACTATGGCTTCACCTCGGGCCATTGGGGCGAATACTTCGACCCGCCGCTCGACCACAACGGAAAGTTCGTTCGCGGCAAAGGCTACATCGCCGACGACTTCACGGACCACGCGCTTTCTTTCATCGAGACAAATAAGGCGCGTCCGTTCTTCTGTTACCTCCCCCTCAACACGCCGCATTCACCTTTCAGCGTGCCGGATGAATATTGGGACCGGTTCAAGGACAAACCCATCACGATGCGCGGCGCGGATGCCGACAGGGAAAATGTGCCGGTGACTCGGGCCGCGCTGGCAATGTGCGAGAACATTGATTGGAACGTGGGCCGCGTGTTGCGCCGGCTCGATGAACTTGAGATCGCGGACAACACCATCGTCATTTATTTCTCGGACAATGGCCCGAACAGTCGCCGGTGGAACGGGGGCATGAAGGGCATCAAGGCTTCGACCGACGAAGGCGGCGTGCGCGCGCCGTTTTTTATTCGTTGGCCGGGGAGAATCAAGCCGGGCACGACTGTGCGTGAAATCGCCGGAGCAATTGACCTCCTGCCGACGCTCGCAAGCATGGCGGGCGTGCCGCTCGTGAGCACGAAGCACTTGGATGGGAAAGACACTTCGCCGCTGTTGTTCGGCACAGCAGGCGAGTGGCCGGATCGGATGATCTTCTCGCATCAGAACGGAAAGGTGAGCGTCCGCACGCAGCAATACCGGCTCGACGATCGTGGCGTGTTGTTCGACATGATTGCCGATCCTGGCCAAGCGACCGCCATTGCGAAACAACAGCCCGAGATCGCGGCGAAGTTGTCGAAGGCGGTGTCCGCGTGGCGCGCGGATGTGCTGCCGACCGCGAAAGACGACCGGCCATATCCAGTGGGTTTTGCACAATTCCCAATGACGCCGCTCCCTGCGCGCGACGGCGTGCCGCACGGTGGCATCGAACGCAGCGCCAATGCGCCGAACTGTTCCTACTTCGTGAACTGGACCAGCATTGACGACTCCATGACGTGGGACATCGCCGTGAACACGACGGGCAATTACGAGGTGGCGGCTCATTACACGTGTCCGGAAGCGGATGCGGGTTCGATGATTGAACTGAGTTTCAATGGCAGCAAACTCGAGGGCAAGGTGTCGCCCGCGTGGAATCCGCCGTTGCTCGACAAGCAAGACCGCGTCCCGCGCAAAGGCGAATCCATCATGAAGGAATTTCGCCCACTAAAGCTCGGCACGATGCGCCTGGAAAAGGGCCGTGGCCTGCTGACGTTGCGGGCGTTGCAAATTCCCGGCAAGCACGTTATGGATGTGCGATTGGTGACGTTGACGTTGTTGGAGAAAAAATGAACCAGGCCCGCAAATTTTCCAGGGCGCGTAGCCGCCGACATGAGGAGGTGGAGAAGCTGCTGATTCCCTCTCGTCGGTCTGTCTATGGACGGGAACGCCGATCTCCTGATCGGCCTGCTTCCAGTATCGAACCGCAACGGGCCGATCAGGAGATCGGCGCTCCTATGCTTCGGCGGTTCATGGTTCCGATGCGGGGACAAAAAACTGTGGAGCCTTTCCATGAACCCACCGAATGGCCGCAAGGTTTTGGAGTGCGGTGGCTGGCGGGGAACGGGGCTGACACCGCTTTCATTGGGTGGTGGGAGAATCAGCAAGGCCAGCGAGTGGCAAAGCGGTGTGTGCCCTCACCCCTCACCCACCGCAGTCCAAGACGCTGGCGCGGCCATGGAAGCTCCAGTCGGTTCATGGCCCCAATGCGCGACCAAAAAACCGTGGAGGCTCTCCGTGAACCTCAACGTGCTGCCGGCATCTTGCCGGCAGAATCGGAGCGCGGACCTGCCGGCAAGATGCCGGCAGCACGCTGGCCCATGGGCCGCGGGCAGGGCGTCGGTGTGTTGCTTTTGGTAATTCTCGTAAGCCTTGCGCCGGTTGCTCGGAGTGTTGCTGCTGCCGCGAAGCCGGCAAAGCCCAACGTCGTCCTCATCCTCGCGGACGATCTAGGCTTTTCCGACATTGGTTGTTACGGCGGCGAGATTGCCACGCCGAATCTGGACAAGTTGGCCGCGGGTGGCCTGCGCCTGACGCAGATGTACAACACCGCCCGTTGCTGGCCGACGCGAGCGTGTCTGATGACCGGTTACTACGCGCAACAAGTGAATCGTGATCCGGCCAAGCAGCGGCCTGCATGGGCGGCGTTGTTGCCGGAGTTGCTGAAGCCGGCAGGCTACCGCAGCTATCATTCCGGCAAATGGCATGTGGACGGCAAAGTGCTCGCGGGCGGCTTCGATCATTCGTACTGGTTCGAAGACTACAACCGCTACTTCACGCCCAAGACGCACTTCCTGGACGACAAGCCCCTGCCGGCAGCGAAACCCGGCGACGGCTTCTACGCCACGACGGCCATTGCCCAGCGTGCCATTGATTTCCTCGACGAACACGCCGCCCAGCACAGCGAGCAACCGTTCTTCCTCTACCTCGCTTTCATCGCGCCGCATTTCCCGTTGCACGCTTTGCCGGAGGACATCGCGCGCTACCAGGATCGTTACGGCGCAGGCTGGGATGTGATTCGCGAGCAGCGTTGGCAGCGCTTGCGGAAGTCTGGCATTGTGGACTGCGGCCTTTCGGAGTTGGATCCGCAGTTCACCCCGCGTTACCTCAAGCCCGATCTGTTGGGAACAGTCGGACCCGGAGAAATCGAACACGCTGTGCCGTGGAATAATCTCTCGATTGAACAGAAACGATTTCAAGCCGCCAAGATGGCGATTCACGCCGCGATGGTGGATCGCATGGACCGCGAAATCGGCCGCGTGCTGGACCAGCTTCGCAAGATGGACGCGTGGGAAAACACTTTGATCGTCTTTCTGTCCGACAACGGCGCGGATGCCACGCTGATGGTGCGGGGCGACGGCCACGACCAAAAAACGCCGCCGGGTTCGGCGAATTCTTTTCTGTGTCTCGGCCCCGGTTGGGCGAGCGCATCGAACGCGCCGTTCCGTCGGCACAAAATTTGGGAACACGAAGGCGGCATCGCCACGCCGTGCATTCTCCACTGGCCGGCGCGGATTCGTTCCGGCGGCAAGCTGCGTCACACACCGGCCCACGTGATTGATTTCGTGCCGACCGTGTTGGGGTTGACCGGAATAGAACCTCCTTTGGAGTGGCAGGGATGGTGGCGTCCGGCGTTGCCCGGCAAAAGTCTTGTCCCGTTGTTCAAGAGCGACACCGAAATCGCGCGCGATGCGCTCTATTGGAATCACGAAGGCAATCGGGCGTTGCGCGTTGGCGATTGGAAACTGGTTTCCGAATCCGAAAGCGGCGGCAAGTGGGAATTGTATGACCTCAAGCGCGACCGCATTGAATCGAGGAGCCTCGCCGATTCAAATCCCGACGAGGTGAAGCAAATGTCCGCGTTGTGGCAGAAAATGGATGAAGAATTCCGTCGCCAAGGTAGCGCAGGGAATAGCGGGAAACGGGAAACCAGCGAATGAAATCGAGGATCACGAAGCAATAACCGGCAGGGGACATCAATCGTCAGCGGAGAGTGTCTAGCGGAGTTTCATCAGCGCTTCCGTTCGGATAACCAACTGAATTCATGAAAACAAATTCCTCTTCCATCAGCCGCTCGCTCACGCGCCGCTCTTTCGTGCGGCGGACCGTGGCCGCAACAGGGGCCGCGTTTGTCGGGCCGCTGATCGTGCCCTCTCGCGTGCTCGGGTTGGGCGGCGAAGTGTCGCCCAGCAACCGCATCACCATCGGCTTCATCGGCACGGGCCGACAAGCGACTTACGCGAACATTCCCGGTTTTCTGCGTGAGCCGGATGCGCAGGTGGTGGCGGTCTGCGATGTGGATTCGTGGCGAGTCGCACAGGCACAAAAGCAGATTGAGGATTTTTACGCGAAGGAGAAGCCCTCGGGGTCATTCAAGGGTTGTGATGTGTTTCGCGACTGGCGGGATTTGCTGGCGCGCAAGGACATTGACGCGGTGATGATTTCCACACCTGACCATTGGCACGTGTTGATGGCCATCGCCGCCGTCAAGGCAGGGAAGGACGTGGCGTGCGAAAAGCCGCTCACGCGCAACATCGCCGAAGGCCGCAAACTCGCCGACCTCGTCACGAAGGACAAGAAAGTTTTCCGCACGGACAGCGAGTTTCGCTCTAACAAGACTTTTCATCGTACGGTAGAACTCGTGCGCAACGGGAAGATCGGCAAACTACAACGCATCATTACGGGCACGCCGAAAGACCCCACGCTTCCCGAACAGCCGGACATGCCGGTGCCGCCAGAGTTGGATTACGATATGTGGCTCGGTCCTGCCCAGAAGGCGCCTTACACGGAGAAGCGAGTGCATCCGCGCAACGACGCCAAGGGCCGGCCGGGCTGGATTTGCGTGCGCGACTACGCGGACGGCATGATGGCGAATTGGGGCGCGCACCTGAATGACATCGCGATGTGGGCCAACGACAGCGACCGCACAGGGCCGGTGGAAATCGAAGGCACGGGCAAATATCCGCCCGCCGGCAATCTGTGGAACGTCATCCAGGAATTCGAAGTTCACTTCACGTTTGCCAACGGCGTGCGCCTGACGTGCAAGACGGAAAAACCTTACGTCCGCTTTGAGGGCACGGAAGGCTGGATTCACGTTGGCTATCCGAATGAAATCGAGGCCCAACCCGAATCCTTGCTCTCATGGAAGCCCGGGTCGAACGATCTCGTTCTGCCGTACAAGACGAGCGAGAAACGTGATTTCCTGGATGCAGTGAAGACGCGCGGCCAGACGCAAGGCGATGCTGAGGTGGGCCATCGCAATACGGCGCTCTGTCACCTCGGCCTCGCGGCCATTGATCTTGGTCGCAAGCTGAAATGGGATCCCGCCATGGAGCAGGTCATCGGCGACGACGAGGCAAACAAACGGCTTCAACCGAAACCGTTGCGCGGGCCGTGGCAGATATGATTGGCCCGACATGAAAGTCGGTTCGGGAAAGCGAGAGTGGCGGGCGATCACCGCTGAATGCGCGCC
>CAZNOE010000368.1:1340-6206 GCA_964574525.1 uncultured Bifidobacteriaceae bacterium | reverse complement strand
AACTCGAAGGCCCAGCCGCTCGGCTCGACCTTGGCGGGATTCTTGTACTGCCAATCACCGCGAAAACGGATTTCGTTTTCCATCAGCCATTCAGCGGCTTGTTTGATGCGAGGATGCTCGGCAGGCACGCCGGATTCGCGCAGGCACATCGTCACGATGGCTGTGTCCCATACCGGCGAGAGACACGGTTCAATGCGCACGGTGTTTGCGGTTTCGTGTTCGTGCTTTTTCAAAGCCTGCTCAGCCCGGCGCACGAGCGGGTGGTCTTCGGGATAACCCAGAACGTTGAGCACGATAAGGGAATTCAGGATGCCGGGAAAAATGGCAGCCAGCCCGTCCGAGCCTTCGAAGCGTTCGATCATCCATTGCTCGGCCTTCTTGAGCGCGCGTTTGCGGAATGGATGAATGCCGTACTCGGCGAACAGCTCCGCGAATTTATGCAGGTGATCGAGCCAGAGGAAGAAGTTTCGCCAGGTGAGCCGTTCGGGGTCGGGTGCGAGGGCGAGATCGCGTTTGTAATTCCCGTGAGGATACAACTCGTCAATATGAATGTCGTTCTTGAGCGGACGGGTCGGTTTGTAATGATTGATGATGGCCAGCGGCACGAGCATCCCGCGCGACCAGTTGCTCATCTCCCAGAAATTGACGTGAAACCATTTGCCGATGAGGATGATTTCGCACGGAATGGTCGGAACATACTCCCACGGGAAAAGGCCGAGCAGCGCGAGAAAGAGTTTCGAGAATGTATTCATGCGCGGCACGCCGCCAAGGTTCAAGGCCATTTCGCGCGCCCGCAACATGCGCGGGTCGGTTGGCGGCAAGCCAGCGAGTTTGAGCGCGACGTACGCCTTGATGGTGGCGTTCACTTCGGACGGACCGCCGTGATAAATGTTCCAGCCACCGTCTGGCGACTGCATCGAGAGGATGTGATTGACCGCTTTGCGCTGCCATTCCGGGTCAACCTTCCCGTTCCAATGGTGATATGCCACCACGTCGGAGACGAGCGTGGAATCCACCATCAGTTCGCCGATCCAGTAGCCCTCGGGCTTCTGGATGCCTAGCAAATAATTCTGCGACCGCCGGAGGGCGGTTTCCAATTCGGGCCAGGGTTGAGTGCCGGGTTCGGGCTGATGGGTTTGAGTCCCTAACCGGCTCGCTTCAGTCGAGACTGACACGCGAATACTCTGCTATCGGGACGGCGGAGTGTAAAGTGAGAATGCATTGAATCATTGAATCAATTCCACAACATTTTCATTTGGCACTTTCGGCCGCCGTTTATACCTTACGCTGATGCTTTTGGAATTCACCAAAATGAACGGCGCGGGCAATGACTTTGTGCTCCTCGACAATCGGGCACAGAACCTCAAGCTCATCCGCAGCCAGATCGTGCGCCTGTGCGACCGCCACCGGGGCGTCGGCGCGGACGGGGTGTTGATTCTTGTGCGGTCCCGTACTGGAAAGGCGGACTGGGCATGGGACTTCTATAACAGCGACGGCAGCACGGGCGAGATGTGCGGCAACGGCGCGCGCTGTTTCGCGCGCTTTGTGCAAAAGACCGTGGGGCTTGACTGTGGTTTCACATTTGAAACCGGGGCCGGCGTTATCACAGCCACCTTCCACGGCGAACGCGTGACTGTGAACCTCACGAAACCCAACGGCTTGAAGCTCGACGAGCGGCTAAAACTCTCGACAGGCGATGCGACAATTCATTCGCTCAACACCGGCGTACCGCATGCGGTGCTTTACGTGCCGGACGCGGACAAAGCGATGGTCCAATCGCTCGGCCCGGAAATCCGGCGGCATCCACATTTCAGTCCACGCGGCACGAATGTGAATTTCGTGCAGGTCCTCGGTCCAAATCACATTCGCGTCCGCACCTACGAGCGCGGTGTGGAGGGCGAGACGCTGGCTTGCGGCACGGGCGTCAGCGCTTCCGCCTTGATCTCAGCCCGCGTTCACAAATTCACTTCTCCGGTCAAGGTCCAGGTGCAAGGCGGCGACACGCTGGAAGTCTGTTTCAAGGAGAGTGACGGCGCATTCGACGATGTTCGGCTGACCGGTCCGGCGGAATTTGTGTTTGAAGGTAGAATTGAGGTCTGATGATGCCTGCCGAAACGCTTGCTTCCATCTGGGGCGCGTTTAGCCGGCGATTTCGCGAATCTGACCAATTGATCCGATAACGGCTGTCCGCGCACAAATTTCAGACTCGCCAAGGCCGTTCGATTCAACGATTTTTGGAGGGCACTCGGGGACGTGATCATGTTTACCGGAACTTACACAGCGATCGTAACGCCGTTCAAACACGGCAAGATTGATGAGCCTGCGTTTGAGCGCCTGATCAAAATGCAGATCAGAGGCGGCGTGGACGGAGTTGTGCCCGTTGGCACCACGGGTGAATCGGCAACCGTGGACTACGACGAGCACATTCACATCATCGCGCTGTCGGTGAAATTTGCCGCGGGTAAAATCAAAGTGATTGCCGGCACGGGCGCCAACTCAACCAAGGAAGCCATTGACCTCACGCAGCGCGCGGAAAAAGCCGGCGCGGATGCGTCGCTTCAGGTCGCGCCTTATTACAACAAACCGACGCAGGAAGGTTTGTTCCAACATTTCCACGCGGTGGCGCGTGCGACCAGGCTGCCGATCATTCTGTACAGCATCCCCAGCCGTTGCGGCGTGGAAATCGCCGTGGACACGGTCAACCGCCTTGCTCACGACAGCGTGAACATCGTGGGCATCAAGGAAGCCGGTGGCAGTGCGGATCGTGTCAGCCAGCTTCGCGCCGTGCTGGGGCAAAAGTTCACCATCCTTTCCGGCGACGATTCGCTCACGCTGCCGTTCATGGCGGTCGGGGCGCACGGTGTTGTCAGCGTGGCAACGAATGTCATCCCGCGTGAAGTCGCCCACATGGTCAAAGCGTTTGCGATGGGCAAGTCCGCCGTCGCGCGGAAGCTGCACGACAAGTTTTATCCGCTGTTCAAAGACCTGTTCATCGAGACCAATCCCGGCCCGGTGAAAGCGGCGCTGGCGATGATGGGACTGATCGAAGACGAATTCCGACTCCCGCTCGTGCCTATCAGTTCAGTCAGCCGCGAGAAATTGCGGAAGACGATGAAAACTTGCGGAGTCTTGAAATGACACGCGTCATCATTACCGGTTCGCGAGGCCGCATGGGCAAGGCGCTGCTCGCTTGCGCTTCGCAACACCGCGAACTGGAAATCGTCGGCCAGATTGATCAGGGCGACGATCTCCAAACTGTGATCCAGCGCGGCGACGTGGTGATTGACTTCAGTTCGCACGCGGTGACGCCGGGCATCGCTGAACTTTGCGCGGGAAATGGAAAGGCGATGGTCATCGGAACAACCGGGCACGACGATGCGGAAAAATCACGCATCACGCATCACGCCTCACGCATTCCCATGGTCCTGTCATCGAACTATTCGACGGGCGTGAACACGCTTTTTTGGCTGACCCGCAAAGCCGCAGAAATCCTTGGCCCCGGCTACGATCTCGAAGTTGTGGAAATGCATCATCGCCTCAAGAAGGATGCGCCGAGCGGCACGGCAAAGTCTTTGGCCGAGATCCTCGCTGAGGTTCGCCATCAACAATTGCCAAAAGTCGCGCGGCACGGGCGGGAAGGCATCGTAGGCGAGCGCACGGCCGAGGAAATTGGCATCCACTCTGTGCGCGGCGGTGATGTCGTCGGCGACCATACGGTGATTTTCGCCACGGCCGGTGAGCGCATGGAGTTGACCCATAAAGCGTCAAGCCGCGAAACGTTCGCCCACGGCGCATTGCGGGCCGCGCTGTGGGTCGTCCGACAGAAGCCCGGCCTTTATGACATGCAAGACGTGCTCGGCCTGAGGTAGGAGAGCGTCCTTCGAGTTCTGTTATGCACTGATGAATGCGGAGAATCTGACGATCATCGCTCTCGGTTCGAACGTCGGCGACTCGCAGAGCATTCTCCTCCAGGCGATGGAACGGTTGGAAGGACTCTCTTCTCAGCCGCTGATGAAATCATCCCTCTGGCAAACCACACCCGTGAATTGCCCGCCCGGATCACCGATGTTTTTGAACGCGGTGGTTGCCCTCGTCCCACCGGCGACCGAGACGCCGGAATCGTTGCTGGCGAAAATGCTCCAAATCGAAAAGGACTTCGGTCGCAAGTCAACGAGCATCCCCAACGAACCGCGCCGGCTTGATTTGGACTTGATCACATTCGGAAGAACCACGTGTGCCTCGAAGGAACTGACTCTGCCTCATCCGCGCGCACAGGAACGCCGGTTCGTCTTGCAACCGCTGAGCGAAATTGCGCCCGAACTCGTTTTGCCCGGCCAGCGCAAAACCGTAGCGGAGTTGCTCGCCGCGCTAAACACAGTCGAAAAACTGGTCCGGCTCAATGTCTGAGGCGGAGCGCCGGTCTCCGACCCGGCGCGTTTTAATTTCGTCACCCTGCCGGGCCGGAGGCCGGCGCTCCAATCACTCCCACGCGCACAAGCTTTCAACGTGCGCCGCCGAGCCGTCGCGCAACCAGCCGTCGAGTTGCGATTGGTCCTTAAGCTGTTGGCCGCGGAGGCGCGGCACAACCACAAACCGCGTTTCGATCTCCGGCAGCGAACTCATGTCCACCCAGAGTTTCTCGAATTGGCAGACGGGAAAAACATCCTCCTGGCCGTGGCCCCAGCGCTTTTTCACGTCCTTGAGCGTGACGTAAGTCGGCATCTTCGCGGAGAGGGCGCGGATGGCGGCAGTGATTTTTTCATCGGCATCGGCGTCGGTTGTGCCAGTGCGCTGGATATCTTCGCGTGTCAGGCCAAACGCGACGAGCAGTTTGTCGAGGTCAATCCAGCACGTGTTCGAGTTGTA
>CAZNOE010000368.1:0-1240 GCA_964574525.1 uncultured Bifidobacteriaceae bacterium | reverse complement strand
GTGCGATGCTGGCCGCCTAGTTTGCAAAAGGGATGCAACGCCTTCACCACGCCCGCGCCTTGTGTCCAGCGGCTGCCTGCGCCGGCTGCAAGCGTAATCACGGCGACTTCGCCCCGCTTAAGGGAATCAAGACCCGCTTGGTTCAAGGCCGCCCAACCGTCGGAGGGCAAGGACGCCGATTCTGCCGCTGAGGCGAGCCTAGCCAGTGGGTCTGGCGGCGTCCGTGGGGCAGGCGTCCCGCCTGCCATTGTCCCACCGGCCGTCCCGGCTGGTGTTTGCCCTGGAGCCGATGCCGCCAACCCCATTCCCAGCCGAAACTCGCCTCGACGCAGCCCTGCCTTCGCCGGATTCTCTTCGATATACCACGCGCATTTCTCCAGTTCCCGTTCGTCCCTGACGATACGATCGAACGATTCATCCTGCCAAAGCGCGCCTCCAGTCCGCCGTAGTTTATTGACCTCATGCGCGGTGAACGACTTCCAGGAATGTAGAATTTCCGGAAGGCGATGCCCCATGACGGGCCGGACCAAAACGTGGACGTGGTTGGGCATGACGACATAGTGGCCCAGCACGTAACGCTGCCCGTCGAAAAACTTCAACGCGCCTTCAACAATCCCGCTGGCCTCCACCTCGCGCAACACACAACTGCCGTGGCCGCGATCGAGTTCGGTTTCCACCTTCTCGCGATAGAACTCTTTTAGTTCGTGCTCACGCTCGGGCGTCAGTGAGCGGCCCTGCGTCCTGAGCCATTCGTCGCGCTCACGAAGCAGTTCCTGCTCGAACTCGCGGGGCAGCGAATCGCCCAGACGAAAGGTGACGAAATACGTTGCGCCCTCCTGCTGCCAATGAGGCAGGCGGCGATGCTTGACCTGCGTGGGGCGGGCGGAGTCGAAGGAGCTAAAGGGCATCAACCTTGGAGCGGTGGAAGGGTTCGAGACTGCAGACGGGACGTCCGCAGGTACGGCCACAGGCGGGACGCCTGCGCCACGGCCTATGCCGGAACCGGGCTGCACCCACTCCGTCGCGTCAATCACATCTTCCGGCCTTACGTCCTCGATGACTGCACTCGCGGGCAAATGATTCTGCGCCAGGCCGATGCGGCCGTCCTTGAGGTCCGAGCGGATTTGTTCGTGTTGCGCGCGGTCGAAACCGTATTCCTGCAGCAGCGCCTCCAGCGATTTGCCGGCGGTGCTCTCCGCTTTGCCGCGCGGCAGCATCGCGTCAAAGAGTGTTTGCACCA
>CAZNOE010000367.1:4607-6216 GCA_964574525.1 uncultured Bifidobacteriaceae bacterium | reverse complement strand
GGGTGCGCGATGTTGTGCGCGGCGATTTCGCCCTGCTGGACGGCGATGTGAACGATTTCGTGCGGCCCGGTGCAATCGCCCGCCGTGTAAATGTGCGGCGCGCTGGTCTGCATGAGGTCGTTGGCGATGATGCGTCCGCGCTCGGTGGCGACACCGGCTTTGTCGAGGTCAAGCGACGCGGTGTTCGGCACGCGGCCCAGTGCGTAGAAGATTTCTTCAGCGGCGATGGAGACGGGCCGGCCATCGTGAAGAAACGAAACCGTTTTCAACCCGTCACAACGCACGTCCGTGATCTTCGTGTTCGTGAAGACTTCAATGCCTTCGCGGCGAAAAACGTTCTCGATGACAGACGCCGCATCGGTGTCGCACTCGTGCAAGATGTGCGGGCTGCGTTGAATGAGCGTGACCCGAACTCCAAAGCGCACAAAGAATTGCGCGAACTCCACGGCCACCGCGCCGCCTCCCAGCACGATGAGTGATTTGGGGAGGCTCGCCAGCTTGAGCGCCGTGTCGCTGGTGAGATAGGGAGTCTGGCAAAGCTGGGGCAGGGGAGGTGGGGCGACGTTTGAGCCGGTGGCGATGATGAAATGGCGGGCAGTGAGAACGGACCCACCCCTGACCCCTCCAAGGAGGGGAGTTGTGCCAGGGTGCGGCGGTCGCAGCTCCCCTCCTTGGAGGGGCTGGGGGTGGGTTGGTTGACCATTCTTAAAGGCGATTGGTTTCAGTTCAACCGTATGCGGATCAATGAAGCGTGCCTCGGCCCGGATGAATTCAAATGTGCCGCTCTCAAGCTGCTGGCGGCGATAGTCGGCGAAGTCCTGGATGAGCGTGTTCTTTCGCGCCATCACCTTGGCGAAATCGAAGCCTGCTTTTTCGACACGGATACCCCATGTCTCCGCGTGATTGACCAGGTGCATGACCTCGGCGGCGTAGAGCAGCGCCTTCGTCGGCATGCAGCCACGCAGGATACATAGCCCGCCGACTTCTTCGCCACCTTCGATGATGACCGTCTTCAAGCCGGCGCGTGCCGCGGTCTGCGCTGCGGCGTGGCCCGCGCTTCCGCCCCCAATGATCGCCACATCAAAATCGTAACTTTCCTTCGGCATGACAGCGCAAGGATGAGTGAGAGAACGGTTTTGGGGCAAGGGGCAAACAATGTGCAGGCAAGAAGGGCAAGATAGAAACTTGTTGCCACAGAAGGCGTCACGCGAGAACTCCGCAGTTGAAACACGCGGTTGCGCTAGTCCCCATTACCACCCGCCCACTTGGGCGGATTCTTCAAGCGGTAAAGCATTTCTCCCGCTTTCGGCACCAGCAAAACACCTTCGTTCTCACGATTGGAGAAATCCTCGGTGCGAATGCCCGCGGGATCGCGATAGCTGAGGTTAATCTTCTCGCACGTCGCGCGGCTGACTTTCGACGCCAGTGTCACCTGCGCGCGGCATCTTTCCACTCCATTCTCGAATGTGCCAATGCCGCGCACATGTGTTGAATGCGCGAGGACGCCCCATGGGACGTGTTTGAACCGGTCCCATTGCTGCAAGAAATAATCGCGACAGTGGTAGCCGATTTCCTCGATGTGTTTGCCGTGGCTGACGCAAATCTCGTC
>CAZNOE010000367.1:0-4507 GCA_964574525.1 uncultured Bifidobacteriaceae bacterium | reverse complement strand
ACCGGCCCGACGATGATCACCTGGTCGTACTCGAAGACGCGTTTGTTGATCTCGACTGGCACGTCCATCGCGAAGTGGCCATCGCTAAGTTTGCTGATTTCGTCGGCAGAAAGTGTTCCGATTCGTTGCAGCGCTGCCGGATCATCCCAAGCGTGATTGAAACAATTCACGCGGCGATACAGATCGCGCCGCTCGACCTCGGAGATTTCCAGCCGGCGGCAAATCGCCGCGTCGTTCAACGGCTGATGTGTGCCCAGCGCGATGAGCACATCGAACGCCTTCGTCACACCGCCGATCTGCCGGTGCAGGGATTTGAACATCAGCCCCACCGGAGCGGTGCGCGTGCCGTCGGGAACGATCAGCAGGATGCGCTTGTTCCGGTAGTTTTCCACCGGGCAGGCTTGCGCAATTAGCGCGGCGACCTGCTCATCCGCAACGCTTCTGCCTGCGGGCGCAACTTGTGAAATCGTCTTTCGCACGGTCCAATCCTACGTGGTTTTGGCAAAAGAATCCATCCGGCAATTACAGCGCAGCCGCATTCGTAGCTCGTCCTTCCAACACCAGCACGCAACGGAAACCGCGGTGACTATAGCGATTCTGGCCGTCGCCGCGGGCGCGATTGGACACGGACAATGCTTCTTGCGAGAAGTTCTCCCACGATCCGCCCATCATCCATCGCGCGTTGGGAGCGCCTACCGGGCCGTCCGCGCAGAATTCCCAGGCGTTGCCGCCGAGATCGAAAATGCCCAGTGCGTTCGGCTTAAAACTTCCAACAGGCGCCGTGCCGGCAAACCCGTCGTTGTAGGCAGCGATGATCGGGTGATTGGTCACACTGCCGTGCAGTTCGGTGCCGGCGAAGTTGCCCGTGCCCGGCGGCGGCGGCCAGTCATCGCTCCACGGATACAACGCCGTGCCCGCTGCGTGAATCCACTCGGTCACGCGCGGCAGCCGGTAACTTTGATTCGGCGCCAGCACACCCCGTTTCCGTTCGCGCGCCGTGAGCCACTCACAAAACCGTTCCGCATCACGCCACGTCACGCCGACGACCGGAGAGTTCGTGGTTTGCGGGAAATCCGGATTGCGCCAGGAGTGTCCGGAGCGCTTCCATTGGCCCGCGCGGCTGAGCAGAAAGATGTCGGTGCCGGCGTCGTAGCCCGTCTCGCGCACGAAGGTCTCGAAGTCTTGCACGCGGGTTTCCCAGATCGAAAATAAAATCGGCGTCGCGGGCACTGAAACGAATTTCATGCCCAAAGAGTTTTGCCATGACTCACCCAACGGAAGCGGCGCTGACGGGGCTTTCGCACCAGTCGAACCCGATCTGGGTTCCGCCAGATGCCGCCCCCCCAGCCAAACGATCGAAACCACAAGCAGGACACCAATCGCAGCGGCGACTATCCGCACAGAGCGCCGATTTCCAACCCGGCTGGAAACCAGCGACGCGATCCCACGCGCCCGCTCGAAGATCAGCGCTCCCATACCACTGCGTCCGGGAGCGTACCCCATGACGGCACCATCCTCCGGCGCGTTGACGCCCGTCTCCGGTGCGCCTGCTTCCGGCAGTGCCGGGGCGAGGGTTTGTTGACTGGCTTGGTCTGAAGTTCCGCCTTCAGGCGGCCCCACGCTCGAACCGTCTAAAGGTGAAACCCCAACCTCCGGCGTCGCAGCCAGCGGTTTTTCCAACAAACTCTTCGGGCTTTCGATTAACCCCAGTTTCACCGCCACTTCCCGTGCGCTCACTGGCCGCCGGTCCGCCTCTTTGGCGAGACACGCGGCGACCGTTTCCTCCCACACGAGCGGGATGACGACGTCGTCAATTCCCAGGGCGTGCAGCCGTTCGGTCATGCTGGGAGGCGTCATCTCGAAGAGTTGTTTGAAGACGTCGCCCTCATAGAACGGAGGGTTGCCAGTGAGCAGTTCGTAAATCGTCACGCCGATCGAATAGACATCATCGGCGACCGCCGGCGGTTCGCCCGTCCACTGCTGCGGACTCATGTAGAGGTCCGTGCCGACGATTCTCGGATGCGCCGGGTCTGGCTCACCCGTGCCCCGAATCTCGCGCGACAAACCGAAGTCTGTCACCTTAAGTTGGCCGCGTGAATTGAGCAGCAGGTTGGCGGGTTTCAAATCGCGATGCACAATGCGGGCGTCGTTGTGGGCGTACTCCAGTGCTTCGCAGAGGTCGTGAATCCACGGCCCCAGTTGGCTCACATCGAAAATCTGGCGCGGTTGGTCCACTTTCATCGCCCATAACGACCAGCCATCCACGTATTCCATGGCGATGGCGGCCCCGTACATATCCTGCTCGAAGTCGTGGATGCGAACGATGTTGGGATGGGAGAGCTTCAGATTGCGGCGGGTCTCGTGTTTGAGCCGCTTGATTTCGTTGTGATCGTGAAACAATTCCTCCGCAAGAAACTTGAGCGCGATGGGCTGTTCGAGAATGCGGTCGTGCGCCAGCCAAACGACACCCATGCCGCCGAGGCCCAGCGTGCGTTTGAGATAGTAACGGTCAAAGACGCGTTGCCCGGCAACGAGGACGCGTGGCTTATCGCCCGGATCGTTGGGCTTTGCTTTCTTTCCGTCATGTGACATGGGCGATTCTCAATAACGCCGCACTCCGAAGTTGTCGAGAAAAGAAGCGTCGCCGCCGTAGCACAGACAGCCTGTCTGTGAACGTAGGACAGGCTTCCAGCCTGTCGTCTGTGGCCCGGTGGAATCGGTTGAAAGCGCAGGCTGGAAGCCTGCCCTACTTCTCAGGCAGGATGCCTGAGCTACTACTCAAATCGCCTGCGACAAAAACCCGCCATCCACCACGATGTCGGCGCCCGTCACGAAACTACTGGCCTTGTGACTCGCCAAAAAAATCGTCGCACCGACCAACTCTTGCGCTTCGCCAAACCGTTTCATCGGCGTATGTCCCCAGATTGACTGCGTCCGCGCGGTGGGGGAGCCGTCGTCGTTGAAGAGCAGCTTGCGATTCTGCTCGGCGGGAAAAAAGCCAGGCGTGATGGCGTTCACGCGCACACCTTTGGTCGCCCACTCGCGCGCCAGAAACTTCGTGACGCTCACCACGCCGGCTTTGGCGGCTGAGTAGGCCACGACACGCGACAAAGGCGTGTGCGCAGCAGCGCTGGCGACGTTGATGATGCTGCCTCTGCCGCGCTGGCACATCGCCGAACCGAACTCCTGGCACGGCAACACCACGCCACCCACCAGATTCAGCGCGAAGTTCGCCTGCCAATCGTCCACCGCAATGGCCTCGAACGGATGGTCCGCCGTCACCGTGACTTTCGGATCGTTCCCGCCGGCGGCGTTCAACAAAATCGTCGGCGCGCCCAAGGTCGCAGCGATTTTTTTGTGTGCCTCGGCGAGACTGCTCCGCGACATCGCATCCGCGGCGACGAACATCGCGTGTTGCCCCTTTCCCTCAATGGCTTTGGCGCGGGCTTCACCGCGCTCCGGGTTGCGGCCCACGACCGCCACTTTCGCACCCGCCTCTGCCAATCCTTCCGCGAGCGCGCCCCCGAGCACTCCCGTTCCGCCAATCACGACCGCCACTTCGCCACTCAAGTCAAACAGTTTCATAAAAACGATGGGCCGAGTCTTGGCAGATTGCACCGCAGTTGAAAGAAATATTTCCTTCGTTGGCGATTATCTCGAATTCGTTGCTGGCCAGTCGCCTGAGCTTCGGCTAGCTTGCGCGCACGATGATGCAACTTCCCATGCCGGATGTGATCATTACGCACGAAAGCGACCTCGACGGGTTGCTGGCCGGCGTGATGTTGCAACGGCTCGCCCGCAAACTCTTCAACAACGACGTGCGGCTGGAAGCATATCACTACAACGTCTGGAAACAGCGCGAGCTGCGGGAAAAATCTGCCTGGGTTACGGATTTCTCATTTGAAGCGCGCCTGGACAAACCAAACTGGCTCGTGGTTGATCACCACGTCACGGAGGTAAAAGCCCAAAATGCGCAACTGATCCACGATCTGAGTAAGTCCGCGGGCCTGCTTTGTTACGAACTTTGCCGCGAACAGGGACTCGACTCGCCCACACTGGATCGCCTCATCCACTTGAACAATGTCGCCGATCTGTTTCTTGAGGATGATCCCGACTTCGTCCTGGCCGGTGATTACGCGAACCTGGTGAAGATATACGGCTTCTGGAATCTCCACACGCTGCTGGGCGGCGAAATCGAGAAGCTGCTCGATCATCCGCTGCTGGAAGTGATGGCGGCCAAGCGTCGCATCGAGGATCCGCTTGGTTTCGAATGGAGCAAGGCGAACGTTGCTGAGATCAGCCCGGCGATCGGTTTCGTGGACACGGTCGTCGGCAACAACAATCTCATCGTCCATCAACTGCTCGAACAGGCGGCCACGCGCTACCCGGTTTTGATCACGATGTTTCGCCGCGCCAACGGCGTGATAATCGCCAGCCTGCGCAGCCGCAACGGCGAAGCGATCAAGGTCGCGGAAAAGCTCCAGGGCGGGGGCCACGCCAACGCCTG
>CAZNOE010000366.1:0-6240 GCA_964574525.1 uncultured Bifidobacteriaceae bacterium | reverse complement strand
GCGGCGTCGCCATTTCCATTCTTCTTGTTCTCGCCAAATTCAATCTTCCCTTCCGCGCTGTTGTATTTCATGGCCTGGCCGTCTTTCAGCAGGCTGCTTTCGCAAAAGTAATCCTGGATGCTTTGCGGGAATGGGCTGAACTCGTCGTTCTCGCGGACGAAAACAAGGCGCTTCCTGCCGTTCTCATCGCGCTCTTGCTTCCGGGCGATCACCTTGACCAGATCGAACAACTTGTGCGCTGGCGCGTTGCCAAGCGCAGAGGTGTGGCGGAAGACAACGATGCCTCTGACGCACATGCCTCCCCGGTCTGAACCTCCAGCCCGTGCAGCGGCGATGTCCACGTTGTAGTCGCCCAGGCAGTGGTTGAGCGCGAAAAGGAAGTTGTCGAGGTCTCCGTAGGTGAATCCCGTCTTCGCGGCAAAGGCCGGAGAGAGGTGAATGTGGCAGCGGTAAAGGCCGTAGTCTGCCCAATGTTTCCGACCCATCGTGCGGTTTCCTCCTTTCCCATCTTCCTCTGCTTGGGCTTGCTTTTTCTCCTCATCGCTCGCGACTGCGCAGCGCGTAATGCTGGTGTCAATCTGGTGAATTTTATCGAGGCTTTCGGCGAACGTGATCTGAATCGGCCCGCGAATTTGACCATAGAAACTGCCTTCGAGAGGGCCTTTTGTGGAAACAACCGCGCCGAATGCTCTGACATCGACGAAGGAAGCACAGAGCGCATCCCGCACTTCTTTTTCGACACTTTCCTTCTCGAATCTGGCCTTGAGCGCAGCCTCCGGCGAAATGCTTTTTGTGGCTTCGTCAATCAGTTCGTCGATCTCCGCTTTTCTGCCGGCCAAAGCATGACCGCGCGCAGGCTTGCATCTGACCTTGATCTTCTTGATTGCCCCGGATTCCTCCTTGCAGTCGGGCGGCGCAAGTGTGAAACCATCCAGAGATTCGGCGATGTGCCTGGCCAAATCTGCATCGCTTCCGATTCTCTCGCGAAGTTGCTGCGGCAGCTTGGCGAATGTGAACTTGTCCTTGAACCGTTTCAGCACGTCTTCCTTGATTTTGTCTGGGTCAGGTAGCTTTTCGTCGCGCGGAATGTCATCCAGAATCTCAGCCCTGTCTTCGGCAGACAGGAACTCCGCCTTCACCAGTTGCTCTGACAAAGCCGCCAAGAGCCGCCGTGCCGCGAGTTGGTGGGCGGGATCGAGGTGGTCATCTTTGAAGACGGCATTTTCGCGAACGAAGATGGCGTAGCGTTCCGGCGGCTTATCGCCTTCTGTGCGCAGCGTGCCATCAGGTGTGTATTGGCTAAAGAAGTTCCGGATCTTCCGTTTGAGGCACACGTCGGTGACGAGTCCCTTGAGCGTGTCCGGTTGGACACGGGGCATGTTGCCGGCGTCGGGGTCGCCGTTGGGGTTGCACTTGGTGGCGTCGAAGAGGAACACGATGTCGTGGCGTTCCGCTACGATGTCGGTCGCTTGTTTGCCTGAGGGCAACGCGATGAGGGGGCGTTCAGGTTTGGTTTGGGTTTCTTTGCTCATAGTTGAATTCTTTCTTGGTTGATTTCTGCTGGTGAAGTTGAATCAATCGGTGAAGTTCGCAGATTTGGTTTCTTCACTGATGTCGTCCTCGGTTTCCGCCTCGATGATGCTGCCGTCAGGCTTGCGTTTCACGTAGTTTGGCCATTTGCGGGCGCGCTCGTGGTAAAAGCCCAAGGCGAAGCGGCCCTGTTCTTCCAGCGACAACATGCGGGGGTATTGCTTGCAGACAGCGAGGATGCGGTCGGCGATCTGTGCGAGACCGGGCGCGTCTTCGTTCACCCCATCCGCACGCTTGCCAGCCGGAACACCAAGCTCGTGCTTCCGCGCCAATCCTTTGTTCTTGTATTTGTCCAAATGGTAGCGGGCCAGCTTGCAAAGCTTTGGAAACACCAGCGCGGGCGTGGTGGAGGCCGAAGCATAAAAGCGATTGGCCGGTGAGGAAGCTGATCTGTTGTCGTGGGCCGTGTTGTGGATGAGGTCGAGCATTGCGAGCATGCGTCCGCAGAGAACGGCCGGGTCGCTGCCGATGGGATCGTTTGGATTCATAATGTTTTCCTGTTTGAGGGTTTGTTTGAGATTGCACTGAAAGTAGAGCGTGAGCAGCGCAGCGCGGGCGCGGAGACGGTCGGTTTCCGCGCTTGACTGTAAACCTTTGGTCAGCTCCATGCGCTGACGTTCTAAGACCTGCGGCAGAACGCGCTCGGGTAATTCCTTAGCAAACAGGGCGGCATTCAGCAGAGCGGTGTAAGTCTCCAATGCGGGTTGCTGTTTCTGTTTTTTGCCGCCTTTGGGAATGGTCACGCTGGCGAGGAACTTGAGTGTGATATTTCGCGGACGCTCTGCACCCATTCGCACCGCGCTGAAGAACTCGAACAGCGACACTTTAGCGGCAGGCAGGGTCACATCATGTGCAGAAAGCACGGAGAAGCGCCCTTGCTTCGGAGTGTAAAAGCTCACAGCGTAGAAGCGCGCGGTGTCGAGTTGGGTTTCGATCCCACCAAACGTGTTGAGGAGAAAGTCCCGAACTCGCAGCGGGTCGGCCTCATTTAGCAACTGAATGAAATCGGTCGGCGCTTTCGGCGACGAGGCCCAAAACACCGTCACCGTTTCGCCCAGCCGCACATGCGTCGAATCGCTGTCGAGTAGATGGTTCAACCCGGCCGCCGCCGTCTCCGCCGTTTCCAATCGTAGCATGGCCGTTTGGTCGCCGAGGCCGTAGCTGACAAAGGGAGCGGAGTTGAAGGAGGCAAATTTGAGGTTGTTGAAAACGTAGGGGAAGCGAACGGCTAGTTTGTCGGGCTTGGATGCCCAAATATCAGAACCGTCCGGCAGACCACCTGGAGGGGGCAATTGGCGAACATCGTCACGTTGAGTTTTCTGGTTCTGCGTCCACCATTCGTGCAGTTCAGCATCGAGAATGGCGATTCTGCCGCAAACGCGGAAGGAGATGAGTTCTTTGGTCAGGTTGTCTGAGAAATGTTCCCACGTATCGGCTTTCGGGTTTCGATGCGGCAGGGACTTGAAGCGTGGCTTCGGGCGGCGGTGCAGGAACAGTGAGATTGCGCGAATGGTTCGGTTCATCGGCTTCGCCAACCGCGCTTGTTCAATCAGTTCACGCATCGGGCCGTGCTTTTTGTTGTTCACTCGCTCCTCGTTGACCTTCCCGCGGAATATTTCCTCGATCGTTCCAAGCAGGAAATCAGGCTTCCAAGTGGATTGGTTATCATTCACTCCGCTGACTTTGCGGTTTCCCTTGTCGTCCTGCTTGACTTGCATGAAGTAATGAGCCGGGCAGTCAAAGGACTTTCCTTTGACCTCCTTCCCCTCTTCATTCCGCGAGGTTGCCGGTGTGAACCAAACAACCTTGCCGTTGGCGTCCAAGTCAATGAACCAGCGGATTTGGCGCGGGAGAAACGGCTCGCGACCGGTCCGCTCCGCACGTCTGGCGATTTCACAAAAATGCTCAATCATGGCTCAATTTGAGAACAGGGGTTCAACCTTCTTTTTGTCGTCGGACAACTGCGCGACGTGAATCCAGCCGTGGTGGTCGCATTTGGCCTGGACGCCCGGTAGGGCGCGCAAGCGAGTTTTCTCAGGCCAATCCGTCGGACGCTGCGCGTAGTTGCGGCCCGCTTCCTCTGGCCAGTGATTCCACAGGTGCGCGTAGTCGAAATCGCGGAAGACCATTCCGAAGTCCTCGTCGGCCATCTTTGCCATCTTGGAAGAAGTCGCCGCGTCAAGCGTGTAGCCGCGTTTCTCGTCCTTGGTGAGGCATTCCCATTCCGACACGGAGAATTCCCGGCAGCCAAGAAAAGGCTGGTAGGCGCACTGTCCGCCCAACGCACGCCGGAGAAAGGAGCGGTGGTATTTGGCCAGCAGTTCAAGTGTGCCGCGAAAATCGAAATGGCGCTGTCCTCGCCAACGAGAAATCTGATCAGCCACTTCGATGCGGGCTTCGAGCAAGTACTCGACATCGTGCAAGACGAGACTGTTACGTTGAGCGCGGTTGGCCGAATTGCTGATGTCGCAACCATCCCAAGGATGTGAATCGCTTTCGTAGCCAAGTTCATTCCGCACCAGGGAAAACATCGTGCCCCTGCTCACCACGCCGATCTTCATGATGTGCCAGCGAAACCCAACCTTGTTGTGCCGCCGCGCAGAGTCAGGCTTCTCGATGGGTTTCATCAGAATGGCCTCGAGGACGCCACGGGCGGCGGAGGGAGTGATGACGGGGTAACTGACCCGCTCGACTTTGAATTCCGGGCGCGTGAAGCACGCGAACGGACCTTTGACGCGGAGGCAGATGGCATTGGAGATCATGGTTGGTATTCGATTCGTCAGATGATCAAACCTGCTTGGTCGTCCGGGTTCAGGATAATGCCGCAGCCATTCAGCCCCTCATCGTAGCCCATGCTGTCTTTCCAGAGGCGCAGGTCGTAGTCCTCGCTGTCAAAAGCCCGCTCGAGCCGGGCGGTGGCGGCCTGGTTTGTCTTGGAACGGAAATCCAAGTTGAGAATGAAGGGCTGAATCGCCCGCCAGTCGTCGCGGGTGAAGTAGCCGCGATGGGCTTCCACTTCTTTGCCTTTCTTGCCCTTTCGTTTGTAGGGCAGCCGTTTGGCTGCGGCGCGGTAGATTGATTCGGCGGCAGTGCTTCGGGCCTTGTGAGGGTCTCCATCTTCAGTTTCGGTGAGAATCAGAATGGGAATGGGGAACGACTCGATGAGATTGAATTGCGCGCTGACCTCCTTGAATCGAAGTTTACCACGAGCTTCCTGAATCGGGCACTTGTCGGCATCGGGCACGGTAACTTGGTAAAGCAGGCGGAAGTAATCTTGGAAGGAATCGGGATTTGTTGGGTTGGCTTGGTTGAGCTTGCGCAGCAGGTCCGTCGTTGCGATGGCCGAGCCGTATGCGCCGCCGGGGGCGCGATCTTTGCCGTCCTCGTCCACAAGGCGGAACACCCGAACGATGCCGCCTTTATTGCCGAGGTTGCCGTGACGATTGCAGCGGCCGGCGGCTTGCACAATGGCATCGTAAGGGCCGAACTGCCGCCAGACGACAGGGAAGTCCACGTCCACACCGGCTTCGACGCATTGGGTGGACACGAGCAGACAATCCTCCTTCCCAGCAAGGCGGCGGCGCACTTCCTCCAGAACGGCGAGGCGATGAGCCGGATACATCCAGGTGGAAAGGTGGAAAATGTGGCGCGGCTTTTCGCCGTTGTTCGGGCCGCGCAATTTCTCGAAGAACTCGCGGCAGTCGCGTCGGGTGTTGAAGATGACCAGGCCCTGCCGCGGCTGGCTGTCGCGCTGGGTGGCGGCGATGAAGTCCTTCAGGAGTTGGTCGAGGTCAAACCTTTCCTGTTCAGAAGCGGGCCAAGTGTATTCGACGCGCTCAAGTTTTTCAAAATGTTCGCGGGCCAGTTCGTCAGAAATGATCGCGCGGACATTTTCCAAGCCTTCGGTCAAGTCTTCGCTCTGACGAAGCGCGGGCTGGGTCGCGGTGCAAAGAACGGCAGAACATCCGTAGGGGCGGTCTTCGCGCTTGTGAGTGAGTTCGCGGAGGGCGTCGAGAATCGGCAGAAGTAGATGAGGCGGGAGAGTCTGGACCTCGTCGAAGATGATTACGGATTGCGCGATGTTGTGGAGCTTGCGGCAGTCCGCCGGGCTGCGGGAAAATAGCGAATCGAAAAACTGGACGCTCGTAGTGACAATGATGGGGGCGTCCCAGTTTTCGGCGGCGAGTTGGCGGCGGGTGCGGGCGATGGAGTAGCCATTCTCAGCGTCGTCCGCGTCGTCTCTCTTGCCTTTCTTCTTCTCGTCAGCCTGCGCGGGATCGGACGCATTGCTGTGATGTTCCAAGACAAGAGGGCGGTGGTTCGGGCCATCGTTTTGCAGCCACGCGCCTTCCTCGCCGGTTTCGGGATGCTTAGTCTTCTTGCCGGTGAGGCGGTCAGCCGCGTCTTTCTTCCAAACCAAGTCACCGAAAAGCTGGCGAAGATCGAATGCGGTCTGTTGGATGATGTTGAGATACGGGATGACGATGATGATGCGGCGGAGTGGCTTTTCTCCCTCTGCCAAATGTTGGTTATGATGCTGGGCGTGGCTCAAGCCAAAGAGCAGTGAGGCGAGCGTCTTGCCGCCACCCGTGGGGACGGTAAGAGAGAACAGACCGCGATGCGCGGTGACGGCTTCGCCTTTCTCGCCGG
>CAZNOE010000365.1:1604-6245 GCA_964574525.1 uncultured Bifidobacteriaceae bacterium | reverse complement strand
CGCAGTGCTCGTCGAGGAACACGAAGATACCCGCGGGATTTAGAATGTCGGTCTGTTTGAAAAACTGGACGTAAAGGGGATTGAACCGATTGGTGTTTTCGCCGGGATTTCCGACCATCGCGTTCATGGACATCGTGCGAATGCGCTCGCCGTTGGCGGCCAGCTCGCGATCGGAAGGGCACTTGTAAATCTTCGTCGCGCGGTTCGCGTATGGCCCGAGCTTCGAATCGGTGAGATAAACGAGGTTGGTGTTGTCGTCGCCATCCACCCAGTCCTCCACGTTGTTGGCCCAGGTCTGACGCCGGGCGAGAGTTTCGGGAACGCCGTGGTTATTGACGTTGAAGTCGGCGTTGTCGTCGGAATACAAATGCCAGGCCAGGGCGAGCTGTTTCAGATTGTTGGCGCAGGTGATCCCTTCCGCCTTGGCTTTTGATCTGCCCAGCGTCGGCAACAGGAGCGCGGCCAGAATCGCGATGATGGCAATCACCACGAGCAATTCGATCAAGGTAAAGCCGTCGCTTGAAACGTAATCCGTGAAGCGTGATACGTGAGAGGTGGGAATAGGAGTCGTCTTGCCACCGTCGCGAAATTGAAACAGCCCTAGAGTTGCCATCGTCATTCCGACTTTACCGTCCAGCCACAGCACAGCAAGCGCAGATTCGGTAATGCGCAGCTTGGCAAAGCCGCAACCAAACTGCCACGCGACTTTATTAAACGCAGAGGGCGCAAAGGTTTCTCGCAAAGGCCGCAACCAAACCGGAGCGCGGCTGTCCCAGCCGCAGCAGCTTCGATTGCCAACCGGCGCTGGAATGTAGCTCAAAGCGTTCTCCTGCAACTGCACGCGCTGCGGCTGAGGACAGCCGCGCTCCGAAATCTTCGACAAAATGAGTGAGTCGGATGGATTGCAGTGCAAAGAAATCCGCCTCCGCGTTTCTCAGCGCCAACCTCTGCGACCTCTGCGTCAAAAATGCTTTTGCGGAATTGAGTGCATCTCACGAATAGCAGCGCACCGAGCATGGGAACTGGGAGCGCCGGCATCCTTGCTGGCGAGGCCCCGCATCAAATCTCGCAACACGCCGGCAACGATGCCAGCGCTCCCTTCCGGACAAGGCATTGCGCTGGCGTTTCGGCAGGCGCGTGGATTCATTCGGTAGTGATTTTCTGATTGACGGCCCGGATGCGATTGGCTAGAAACCGTATCATTCTCAGAAGTAGTTTGACTTCGAGAATCAGGGCACAAATGGCAACAAGAACGGCCGTCACCGACAGGACGAGAGAGGCGCAATCCATCCCGAAGCGTAAACACATACTCAAACCACGCATCTGCGCCGGTGGCTTGAAAGAATTCTTCCAATTGCTGTTAGCCATTTTGGCTGCGGGTTTGATATTCGTGCCGAAAGGCCAGGCGCAGCCCCCGAAAGATCTCAATGCATCTGAACAGGAGGCCAATCCCACAGCACCGATCGCATGGTCTGAGATTGGCGCCAAGGCGGGCGCTCAATACCAAGGGGACGGGCTTTCCCTTCGGCCAACTGACGCGGGCGCGACTTTGCATTGCGTCTTCCAGAAACTCGAAGCAGAAGCCACAGTGGAAGGGTTATGGCTCATTTCCACGCGGCGGTGGTGGATGGGTGGGGAATACAAAGGCGCATATGAAAATCCAGATCAAGTCAGCAAGTCGCGAGTCGCGGCCCCGATCGAGTAGAGCAATGACGCATCTCAATTATGCTGTGGCTGGCGTAGGGGAAGTGCCGCAGCTTCGCAGCCTGTCAGTTCATCAATGGCGCTCGCTGGTGTTTTGCGTCCTGTGGATAGTCGTTTCGCGTCAGTGTCTGGTTGCGAGTTCCACTCCCGGTACAGTGGTCGGCTGGGGAACCAATTTGTGCGGCCAGACCTATCTGCCTGATGGCTTGAGCAATGTCGTGGGCATCGCAGCATCGTACTGTCACAATCTTGTGCTTAGGAACGACGGGACAGTGGTGGCTTGGCCTGTCGGCGTCAACTCCCCGGAAACGACTGTGCCATCTGGCCTGAGCAACGTCGTTGCCATTGCCGCCGGTGCCAGTTTCTATGGATTCCCTGGGGTGACAATCTGCCCACCCCTAAACTTCAGCATCGCCGCTTACAGCCTGGCGGTAAAGGCCGATGGCACGGTGGTTGGCTGGGGAAATTACGCCCCAGGGCAAAGTCAGTTTTTCCCTGCGTCCGTATCCTCTTTTGTGGCTGGCTTGAGCAACGTAGCTGCTATCGCCGCCGGGCCGGCCCACAGTCTGGCGCTCAAGAGCAACGGCACTGTCGTCGCTTGGGGAGCGAACGATACTAGCCAGACGAATGTGCCGCCGGGCCTGAACAATGTGGTAGCGATTGCGGCCGGGGGACGCTGGTCGCCACATTGTGTGGGCACCAATTTCGTATCGAATTTCCAGGTCGGCTACAGTTTGGCCCTAAGAAACGATGGCACGGTCGTTGGATGGGGAACAATAACTGTCCCTGCCGGTCTGACCAATATTATCGCGATCGCTGCAGGAGACACGCACGTTCTGGCCCTTAAGAATGATGGCACAGTGGTCGCGTGGGGGAACAACGGCAACGGTCAAACCAATGTTCCTCCAGGATTGAGCAACGTGGTTGCCGTCGCGGCAGGTTCATCTCACAGTCTCGCACTCAAGAATGACGGTACGGTGGTCGCGTGGGGAAATAATTTTCGCGGCGCGACAAACGTGCCGAACGGTTTAAGCAGCATCGTGGCCATCGCTGGAGGCTATTACTACAATCTGGCCATAACGACCGGTCCCATAATCATCACGCAGCCGTCACCGCGAGTCGTCTATGCAGGAGACACCGCCAGCTTCACGGTCAGCGCAACTGATAACGGGTTTCCACCGCTGACCTATCAATGGCAGAGGAACGGGACCAACCTCACAAACGGTGGCAACATTTCCGGTTCGACCAATAACACTTTGGTTCTGACGAATGTTTCCCCGGCGGATGCAGCTAACTACTCCGTCGTTGTGGCGAACACCTCAGGCTCAGTGACGAGCACGGTGGTGACACTGATAATTCTAACAAATCTAACGTACTCGGACTTGGCACCATTGAACGTAAACGGGCCGGCGGTGATGGAGTCCGGCCGCCCGATGCAACTCGTCTATTCCGTAACCAACCAAGGCAGCGGAACGGCCTTTGCCAACTGGTATGACCGATTCTATTTGAGCAGCAACGCGACGTGGGAAGCGCAGGATTATTTGCTCGCGGAAGTCTTGCGGACGGAGAACGCCACCAATGGAACGAGTTACTCCCGCACCAACACGGTGACTTTGCCGCAGTGGGTAAGCGGGAATTACTATCTACTCTTACGGGTTGACGGCGCCGACGCGGTGCACGAGTCAATGGAAACCAACAACACAGTGGCAGTGCCAATCACGCTGACACAGCCGGACTTGGCGCCAGTGAGCGTTAGTGCGCCAGCACTGGTGGCATCAGGGGGTTCGATGCAGATGGTATATGCAGTGACCAACCAGGGCAACGGGACGGCTTTTGCCAATTGGACGGACCGGCTGTATTTGAGCACCAACGCGGTTTGGAACGCGACGGATTACCAGTTGGGCTCGTGGTCGCAAAGCCAGTCGGTAACTAACGGAACCAGCTATATCAAAACCAACACGGTGACACTGCCACAGTCGGTCGCGGGGCTGCATTATTTGATTTTGCGAGTGGACACAGGCAACACTGTTTTTGAAACGGACGAAAGCAACAACACGAGCGTGTCGGTACCGATTACGTTAACCGCTCCCGACCTGACACCAGCAAGCCTTAGTGCGCCAGCCGCGGTCGCGCCGGGCACCCTGATACAGGTGGTGTATGCGGTAACTAACCAAGGCAGCGGGACGGCTTTTGCCAGTTGGACGGATCGTTTGTACTTGAGCGCGGATACGGCGTGGGATGCGGGGGATTACGAGTTGGGCTCGTCGTCGCAGAGCCAGTCGGTGACTAGCGGTGCCGGCTACAGCCGGACCAATACCATGACGCTGCCGCAGTGGGCAGGCGGGATATACCATCTGATTCTGCGAGTGGACACGGGCAACGCGGTTGCCGAGTCGGACGAGAGCAATAACACGCTGGCGGTGCCGATCATGCTGACGCAGCCCGATCTGTCCCCGGTGAGCGTGGAGGCAGGGGTGACGAACGTCGTGTTTTATCCAACCAGTCCGCAGTCACCAACGATTCAAGTCAGTTGGGCAGTGACCAATCAGGGGATAGGCGTGGCATCAAACAATTGGATAGACCGGCTGTATGTTTCGACCAACGCAGTTCTGGACGGGCAGGACAGCTATCTGTGGGGCGGCTTTGAGTATGGGCCGCTGCCGGTGGGCGGGGTTTACAGGCGGACCAACACGGTGAGCCTGCCACAGCAGAGCGGAACATATTGGCTGATCTTAAAGGCAGACAACGACGGCTATCTCTACGAGGGCAACGAGGCCAACAACGTGCTGGCGAGCGTGCCGGTGACGCTGACGTATGAGGTACGAGCGCCGGACTTGGCGCCGGTGAGCGTGGAGGCAGGTGCGACGAACGTGGTGTTTTACCCAACCAGTCCGCAGTCACCAACGATTCAAGTCAGTTGGGCAGTGACCAATCAGG
>CAZNOE010000365.1:0-1504 GCA_964574525.1 uncultured Bifidobacteriaceae bacterium | reverse complement strand
CAACGTGCTGGCGAGCGTGCCGGTGACGCTGACGTATGAGGTACGAGCGCCGGACCTCGCGCCGGTAAGCCTGAGTGGACCTGGGGTAAGCGAGTCAGGTCGCCCGACGCAGGTCGTGTATGCGGTGACGAACCAGGGCAATGGGACGGCCTTCGCCAGTTGGACGGACAGGCTGTATCTGAGCACGAATGCGGTATTGGACGTAGTGGATTACGAGTTGGGATCGTGGTCGCAGAGCCAGTCGGTGACTAACGGAACTCGCTACATCAAGACCAACACAGTGACGCTGCCGCAGTGGGTGGCGGGGTCGTATTATCTGATTTTGCGAGTGGACACAGGCAATGCTGTCTTTGAAACGGACGAAAGCAACAACACAAGTGCCGCGGTGACAATTAAGTTAATCACCCCCGACCTGGCGCCGTTGAGTGCACGGGCGGGAGCGACCAATTTGGAATTCTTCCCAACGACTCCTTCTCCCTCACCGACGGTGCCCTTTACGTTTGGCGTGACAAACCAAGGGACAGGCGCAGCAGCGGGGAGTTGGTGGGATTATGTGTACGTCTCAACGAACGCAGTGCTGGATGGGCAGGACAGCGCAGGATGGACCAGCTTGGTGCCTGGACCGTTGGCCGCAGGCTGGGTTTATTGGCGAAGCAACGTATCGGTAGTGCTTCCCAAGCAAAGCGGGACATTTTGGCTGATTTTCAAGACGGATACTCTCAACAATCTGTACGAAGAGGACGAGTCAAACAATGTGGCGGTCGTCGGGCCCGTGACGCTGACCTATGAAGTGCGTCCACCCGATCTGTCGCCCGTGATTGTGAGCGCGCCCGGTGTGGCGATTTCGGGCCAGCCCTTCACCCTGGCTTGCGTGGTGACCAATCAGGGTTCAGGCGCGGCAACCGGCAGTTGGTATGATGGAGTTTACCTGAGCACCGATGCGCTCTGGGACACCAACGATACTCGATTGACTTGGGTGAGCGGGAATCGAAGCGTCGCGACGGGCGGCAATTACACGTGGACGAATGCGGTCACGATTCCATCAAGGCCTGAAGGAAATTATTACCTCATCGTGAAGGTGGACGACCCGGGCATCGTCGGCAATATGCTTTACGAATCAAACGAAACCAACAACACCGCTGCGACGCTCGCACTGACGTTGAGATCAGCAGACTTGGTAGTTGAATCTGTTGCCGTTCCTTCGAACGGTCAGTTCGGTCAAAACCTGAACGTTTCCTGGGTCGTCCGCAATGTCGGGACTGAGCCGAGTGCCACTACCAATTGGGCCGACCGGGTTTATCTGTCGGCAGACGCCGCCCTGGGAAACGATACGATTCTTCTTACCCGCAACTTTGGTTTATCGGCTCCATTGTCGCCCGGAGGAACGTCCACGCGCAATGAAACCGTCACCCTGCCTATTAATGCGTCGCTGGTAGCGGGCAATTACTTCATTCTGGTCACAACTGACATTGGCAACGTTCAGTTTGAATCCAGCGAAACGAAC
>CAZNOE010000364.1:0-6287 GCA_964574525.1 uncultured Bifidobacteriaceae bacterium | reverse complement strand
TCGCGCCCGCAGCGGGCTTTGGCGTTGTTCTCAACCAACTCCAGCTTCGATACAAATGTGGCCTGCCCAACGCCGAGCAACGCGGCCAGCATCTGGCCGGCTTGATTCGAATCGTCATCAATCGCCTGTTTGCCCATCAAGACGAAATCAGGTCTCTCGCGCTGGTAAACGGCGGCGAGGATCTTGGCGATGGCCAGTGAATCCAGGTTTTCGGACGTTTTGATCAGCGCAGCGCGATCCGCGCCCATGGCCAGCCCGACACGCAATTGCTCGAGGCATTCGTCTCCGCCGATGCTGACCACGACGATCTCGATTTCGCCAAGCTTCTCTTCAATGCGTAAGGCTTCCTCCAAGGCGATGGCGTCGAACGGATTCACGGCGAATTTCACACCGTCGAGGTCAACTCCTGAGCCGTCGGGCTTGATGCGGATTCTGGTGTCGGGATCAGGAACTCGCTTCAGCGGAACGAGAATCTTCATGAGGCTAGGCGACGAAAGGGGTGTTCGTGTCAGGAAAGGCAGAATTCCGGTTCTCATTAACACCCCGCTTCAGCGGGGTGTTGTTCGCCGAAGAGGAGACTTGAACCGCTTTAGCGGTTTCCCGCGCGATATGGAAACCGCTGAAGCGGTTAAGAATCCACTCGCACGCGCGATCACCCCGCTGAAGCGGGGTGTTAAGGAGAGATGTCCGCAGGTGGATGCCGGCTGAGTGATCCATGAAAGTTAACTACACATTTCAAAAATTCCCGCGCCGCCCATACCGCCGCCAACGCACATGGTCACGAGACCGTAGCGGCCGTTGCGGCGCTTGAGTTCGTGCAAAATGGATACGGTCAGCTTGGCGCCGGTGGCGCCGAGCGGATGGCCGAGCGCCACGGCACCGCCGTTCACGTTGACGCGCTCGCGGGGCAGCGAGAGTTGGCGGATGACGGCGAGCGCCTGGCAGGCAAACGCTTCGTTGAGTTCGATGATATCCATGTCCTGCACTTTGAGACCGGCGCGCTTGAGCGCCTTGGGAATCGCTTCCACCGGGCCGATGCCCATGATGCCGGGCGGCACGCCGCCGACCGCGTAAGTCACAAAGCGGGCAAGCGGCTTCAGCCCCAGTTCCTTCACTTTCTCGCCCGACATCAGCACCACTGCCGCGGCACCGTCGCTGCGTTGCGAAGCGTTGCCCGCGGTGACCGTGCCTTTGGGGCCGAACGCGGGTTTCAACGCCGCGAGCCGTTCCAACGAGGTGTCACGGCGCGGTCCTTCGTCGGTGTCAAAGACAAACTCGCTCACCTTGCGCTTGCCGTTACCATCCAAATTGACTTCATGAACGGGAACGGAAACGCATTCCTCCGTGAAGCGGCCGGTGTCGAGCGCGGCGATTGCTTTCTGGTGACTCTCGTAGGAGAAGACATCGGCGTCCTCGCGCGACACGGTGAACTTCGCGGCGAGATTCTCGGCGGTCAGACCCATCGCGAGATAGGCGTCGGGCATCTGGTCCACCAAGCAGGGATTCGGAGAAATCTTGAACCCGCCCATCGGCACCTGGCTCATGCTCTCGGTGCCGCCGGCGACGATGACATCCGCCATGCCGCTCATGATCCGTTGGGCCGCCACGGCGATGGCTTCGAGGCCGGAGGCGCAGAACCGATTCACGGTCACGCCAGGCACTGTGTCGGGCAACCCGGCGCGCTGGCAGGCGATGCGCGCGATGTTCATTCCCTGAGCCGCTTCTGGCATCGCGCAGCCGAGAATGAGGTCCTCGATTTGCTCGACGGGAAGTTGCGGCACGCGGGCCAGCGCCCCCTTGATGGCGAGGGCGGCCAGATCATCTGGCCGGACGATGCGGAGTTTGCCGTTTGGCGCCTTGCCGATCGGCGTGCGCGCGGCGGCGACAATGAAAGCTTCCTTCATATTTTTAATTCCTCAAAGGTTTGCCGGTCTTGAGCGTGTGCTTGATGCGTTCGAGCGTCTTGGGTTCGCCGCAGAGGCTCAGGAAAACCTCGCGCTCAAGGTCCAGGATGTATTGCTCGGAGACGTAATGGAGCGAAGTCAGATCGCCGCCGCACAAAATGTAGGCGAGCTTCGCCCCGATCTTCTGGTCGTGCTCGCTGATCTGGCCGGACATCCGCATCTGATGCAGTTGCAGCTTGCAGAGTGTGATGCCGCTCTCGCCGATGGCCGGAATGTCCGTGCGTTGCGGCCGCGGCGCGTAGCCTTGCGCGACCAGGTGCAGGACCTGCGCCTTGGCTTCGCCAATGAGCCAGTCGCGGTTCAGGACGATGGTGGTTTCACTCGCGCGTAGATAACGCAACTTCAAAGCCTCGCTCGCACTCGTGCCGACTTTGGCGAGGCCGATGGTCTCCCACGCGTGACGGATGCCAGGGAAATAATCCGTCTCCTCATTGCGGATGATATTCTCAGTGCAGCGGATCAACATTTCCTTCGTGCCTTGCGCGCCGGGGATGATCCCCACGCCGACTTCGGGCAGGCCCATGTAAGTCTCCGCCGCAATGACGATGTGATCGCAGCCCATCGAAAGCTCGGTGCCGCCGCCGAGCGTGTAGCCGTGGCACGCCGCCACAACGGGTTTCTCGAACTGGCGCAACGTGCTCGTGGCCTTTTGAAAGCTGCGAATGCTCAGATCAATCTCGTCCCAGTCCTGATTCTGAATCTGCGTAATGAGCAACAGCAAGTTGGCGCCGGCGGAAAAATGCTGGCCCTGATTGCCGATGACGAGGCCGGCGAAATTCTTGCGAACTTCATCCAGCGATTCACGCAACATGCCCAACTGATCGCCGCCGATCGTGTTCATCTTGGAGTGAAACTCCAGGCACGCGACGCCGTCGCCCAAATCCACCAGGCTCGCACCCGGATTGCTGCGCACAACTCTGTTCGCTTTGTGCAGCCGGGGCAGATGGATGGCCTTGAGGGATTCAACTTCGGCAACGTAAATGCGCTTCGCGATGTCGAAAAATGAGCGGCGGGCGTCGCGTTCTTCGTAGAACGAACTTTTGCCAGCCGCGAGAAGATCGCGAACCAATGCGGGCACTTCACGGCCTTCCTTCGTGAGACGGTCCGCGGTTTCGCGCACGCCGAGCGCGTCCCAGGTTTCAAACGGGCCAAGCTCCCAGTTGTAGCCCCACACCATCGCGTTATCCACCGTGACCACGTCATCGGCAATTTCAGTGAGCCGGTCAGCCGCGTAGCAGATCATCGAACTGAGATGTTTCCACGCGAAAACCCCGGCCTTATCGGTGGCGGCGCACAAAGTGCGAATGCGTTCGGCCCGGTCAGAGATTTTGCTCACGGTTTCCAGCGAAGCGAACTGCGGCTTTTGCTGCGGGCGATACTCCATCGTCTTGTAATCGAGCGTGAGAATTTGTCGGCCCTTATCAGTCTTCACGCGCTGATAAAAACCCTGGCTCTTCTTCTCCCCCCACCAGCCACGCTTCACCATGTCCTCGATGAAATCAATCGGGCGAAAGACGCCGATCTGCGGATCGTGTTGCAGTAATCCGCGCAGGTTACGACCCATTTGCGCCATGAGGTCCACGCCTACGATGTCTCCCAGCCGGAACGTCGCGCTTTTCGGACGACCAATCGCTGGTCCGGTGAAGGCGTCTACTTCGTCAATGCTCAGGCCTTGTTCCAACATGAGCAGCGCCACCTGTTGCATATCGAAACAGCCGATGCGATTCGCCACAAACCCCGGCGTGTCCTTCGCGCGCACGATGCCTTTGCCGAGAACCGCTTCGCCGAATTCTCCGAAAGACTTGAGCAGCGCGGGATCAGTGTCCGCCGTCGGAATGAGTTCGAGCAACCGCATATAGCGCGGCGGATTGAAAAAGTGTGTCCCGAAAAAACGGCGGCGATATTCGATGGGAAGCCCTTTTGTCATGCTGGCAATCGAAAGGCCAGACGTGTTCGTGGTGACGAGCGCGTCGGGCCGGGCGTTCGTAGCGATCTTCGCGTGAATCGCCAGCTTCAAGTCCATCCGCTCCAGGATTGCCTCGATGACCCAGTCGGCGTCTTTGATCTCGGCGAGATTGTCTTCCACGTTGCCAATGCGGATGAGGCTCGTCACCTCCGGCGTGAAGAACGGCGAGGGCCTCAGCTTCTTCGCTTTCTCAAAAAGCGTCTTTGTGACGCGATTGCGCACTTCGGGCGATTGAAGCGTCAGCCCGCGTTTCTGTTCCTCCGGCAGCAGTTCGTTCGGAACGATGTCCATCAAGAGCGATGAGATTCCGACGTTGGCCAGGTGCGCGGCAATCTGCGCTCCCATGTTGCCCGCGCCGATAATGGCGGCTTTGCGAATTGTAAGCATAATTTTACGTGACCCTATCGCGCAGCCGGCGCCAGTTGGCATTTCGGTGCTGCAGGCTTTGAGGCGCTCTACCGGTCATCTCGTTCTTGAATAGAAAAGTAACAGGGTTCAAACGAATTCAAGGCTGAACGTGCGGCGGCAAGTTTGCAACTTCATTCCGGTCCACCAAGTTTCCGACGGATTGGTTCGCAATTCGTGCTGCCGAAACATCCCGGCGCCGAGAGCCCCTTTTGGTGGAAATTGATGCGGACTGAACCAATCGGCGGAACGGCGTTTGAATTACCCTGCCCGACGTGGGCCCAATGAATCGTTACATCACGTTGCCTGTTCACGCAGCCAACGGCGCAGTTTTTCGATATCCGCAGATACGGTGCGCGAGGCGGCGAACAGCACAACGGCCAGCAGCAGGCAGAGGACCGGGATCACATACATCGCGCTGTGGAGGCCGGCAGCTTTGAAGGGTTCCGCCATCGCGGTTGCGCCGGCAGCCGCCATGGCTTTTCTCGCGAAATGATCGCTCAACATCCCCGTGCCCACCGGCCCCAAACTGGCGCCGAGCACGTACATCGCAAAAAAATAAAGCGCCATCGCCGTCCCGCGCAACGCTGGCTCGACCACGTCCTGAATCGCCGCATAAACGCACGAGTAATAAACGAACATCAACATCGAACCCGCACCCATCAACAGCATGAAGCCGACGATCGCTCCTGGCGGTTGGCTCAACGCAAAATAAATGCATGGCGCCGCCACGAACATCGTCACGGCGGACAACAACAACCGCCCATCGGGGCGCACCTTGCGCAAACGGTCGGCGGCCCAGCCGCCGCCCAGCAGACCAATGACTCCCACCGCGCCGAGAACAATGGACGTGGCGTTGTTGGCATCTTTCAGTCCCATGTGGTGATAGCGGCTGAGGAATGCGGTCAGAAAGGAATTGACTGCGTACATGTTGAAGTTGTGCAGCGCGCCGGAAACGATGATCCACATGATCGTCGGAATGCCGAGCACGACCCAGTAGGGTGAACCGGCCCGCTGCCGCCCCGCCGACGGGTGTTCTTCCGCCGCTCCGCGCTGCGGTTCGGGAATTTTCAACGCCAGTAGTGCCAGCAGCAAACCCGGCACACAGGCGAAATAGAAAGCCGCCCGCCAGCCGTAAGCATGCGCAATCATTCCGCTCACTCGATAGCTCAGAAACAGTCCGATCGGCAGGCCCAGCATGAAAACCGACAGCGCGAAGGCGCGTTTCTTCGGCGGATAAAGATCGCCGATCAATGAGTTGGCCGCCGGCGCGCAACTCGCCTCGCCGACACCCACGCCCAGCCGGCTCACGAAGAGCGACACGAAGTTCCACGCCAGACCGGACGCCGCGGTGAGCACACTCCAGGCGGCCACACCCAGGCTCAGCAGTTTGCTGCGGCTCCAGGAATCGGCCAGCCGCCCCAGTGGCAAGCCCACCGCCGCGTAGATGAGTGTGAACGCGGTGCCGAGCGTGCCCAGCGCCGTGTCGCTCAACGCCCACTCTTTACGGATTGGTTCGGCGACGGCGGCAAGGATTTGCCGGTCGTAAAAATTCATCGCGTTGATGCCGAACAGAATCCAGAGCGCAAACGACGTCCCTCTCGGTTCTTTGCTCACAAAGGTCCTCTGCGAACGCTACAGATTTCGCAACTCGCGGCGAAGATATTTGCCAACGCCGGATTTTGGCAAGGAGTCCCGGAAGACCACCAGGCGCGGAACTTTGTAGGAAGCCATACGTTCGCGGCAGAAAGCAATGATCTCCTCGGTGGTTTTGCGGGTCGCGGCGACGCCGTTCCTCAGGACGACGAATGCCTTGACGGTTTCACCGCGGTAGGGGTCGGGGACTCCAATCACGGCGGCTTCCTTGATCTTCGGGCACTCGAACAAAACCTCCTCGACTTCGCGCGGGTAGATGTTGTAGCCGCCGGCAATGATCATGTCCTTCTTGCGGT
>CAZNOE010000363.1:3682-6289 GCA_964574525.1 uncultured Bifidobacteriaceae bacterium | reverse complement strand
ACCCGCCACCGTTTGAAGGCGGCGAGCCGCGTCCGGAATTCCGGCGCGACGAGCGTCCGCGCGCGGACCGTCCACAACGCGGTCCGCGGGACGAGCATGATTTGCCGCCGGCGCCGAAACAGGAATGATGGGTGGCTGGGAAATCATCCTGATTCTGGCGGTTATTCTCGTGATGCTTGGGGCGGGAAGACTGGAAGATCTCCGTCGTTTAGCCGACAATCGGAGTGTGGAGGAGCGCTTGTTCCTGGCGTCCTGTCTGATTCTCAGCGTGGTCGTTGGAAGTTTCCTACTACTGTTCTTTTCGCGTTGACCAACTGGCTTGCGCGGACGCTGCGCTTTGGCATAGTCGCACGCGATGGAACGGACCGAAGCGGAGTTGATCGCGGCGGTGCTGAAAGGCGATGCCACGAGCTTTGAGCCGTTGATTCAAAAGTATTCGCCGCGTGTGTTTGCCACGGCCCGCCGGTACGCCCGTCTGGAACGCGAAATCGAGGACATTGCGCAGGAGGTCTGGATCAAGGCGTTTCAGAAACTGGGCAGCTTTCGCGGCGAAGCGCCCTTCGAGCATTGGCTGATGCGGCTGACCGTGCGGACGTGTTACGACTTTCTGCGCGGCCATCAGCGAAACCGGGAGGCGGCGTTTTCCGAGCTGTCCGATTCCGAGAGTGACTGGTTGGACCGGTTCGTCACCGAACCCGATTCCGCCAGCGAGAAAGCGGACGCCGCGCGCCTGCTTGTCGAGCGCATCCTGGCGCAACTTCCCCCGCCGGCACGCCTCGTCATCACGCTCCTCGAAATCGAAGAGCGCTCGGTCAAGGAAATCTCGAAACTGACCGGCTGGTCGGTGCCGCTCGTCAAAGTGCGAGCCTTTCGCGCGCGGGCGGAAATGCGCAAAATCATGGCGCGCCTGACCAAAGACAAATATCTCTGAACTGTAACCCCGGACGCTGCGGAGGCGTCTAATTTTTTGAGTGAACGTATGAATCTGGACCACCTTCAGCAAAAACTGCTGGCCGCGGCCCGCAGCCAATTGCCAAGCGACCACGTGCCGTATGCCTTCCAGAAGCGCATAATGGCGCGCCTGCTCGCTCCGCCGGCGCTCGATCATTGGGCACTTTGGGCCCGTGCGCTCTGGCGCGGCGCGGCCCCGTGTGTGGCCTTGACGCTTTTGTTCGGCGTGTGGTCGTTCGTCGGGACCAACAACGCCAACCCTTCCGGCACCGCTGACGGCGGAGATTTTTCGCAGCACTTCGAGCAGACCATGCTGGCGGCCGTGGACGACGTTGAGGACGCCTGGTGAACACCTGGAAAGTCATCCTGGCCACGCTGGTCATTTTCGTCGCCGGCCTTGTGACCGGCGGTCTGCTGGTCAGTTACGCAGACCGCGCCCAGCAAAAGAACCGCCGCTTCCTGCCGCGTGACAATGTCCGCCTGCCCGCCAATGCGAATCCTTCACCGTTCGGCAGCCCTCGCGATCCACGCGAATCCCAATCACGTTTTCCGAATCCGCTCCAGAACCGCATGCCGCGTGGCGTGAGCATGGAGTTTTTGCAAAAGCTCGATTCGGAAGTGCGTCTCACCGCCGAACAGCGCGAGCGCATTGAAAAAATCATCGCCGACGGCCAGTTGCGGAACAAGGAACTCTGGGAGCGCGTTGCGCCCGAAATGCGCCGTGAAATGGCCGAGACCCAGAAGCTCATCCGCGAGGAACTCACGCCGGAACAGCGCGTGCGTTTCGAGGAACTGATGAAACAATCCCGCCCGGCGGGACAGCGCAAAGCCGACGAAACCAAGCAACCGGAACGTCGGCCGCGCGACCTGCGTCGGCCGATCCCACCGCGCGACGCGCCTGCCGGCTCGCCCGAAAAACCGTGAGCCGTTGGCGTTCACGCTTTAGTGTGTTCGTCCGACAAGCTAAAGCTTGGACTCCAACCGCCATCGCCGCAGCCGCAGTGCGTTGCCAATTACCACTAGGTCGGACACACCCATCGCCGCCGCGCACAGCACGGGGCTCATGAAACCCAGTGCGGCCAGCGGCACGCCGACCGCGTTGTAGAAGAAAGCCCAGAATAGATTCTGTTTGATCGTGCGCAGCGTGGCCCGCGCCAGCCCGAGCGCCTCCGGGACAGCTTCGATTTCCGACTTCAGCAAAATGATGTCCGCCGCTTCGCGCGCGATGTCACTGGCACGACCCACAGCGATTCCCAAATCCGCCTGCTCCAAGGCCGGCGCGTCGTTGATGCCGTCGCCCACAAACGCCACGCGCTCGCCGCGCTGTTGCAGTTTCTTTACAAACTCGGCTTTCTGTTCGGGCCGCACTTCGGCAAAAACATTCTCGGTGGCGATGCCGGTTTGCTTCGCGATGCTGGCGGCGGTGAGCGCGTTGTCACCGGTGAGCAAAAAAGTTTTCAGTCCGCGATGCTGCAGTTGCTGAACAACCTTCGCCGCGCCGGGCTTGACCGTATCCCGCACGGCAAACAAGCCTTGCAGCGTTTGATCGAGCGCCAGACCGACAATCGTCGCGCCTTGCCCGGACCATTCCTTCACGAAGACGTCACCTGCCGCCAGGTCCACGCCCGATTCTCGCAACCAGCGCAACGAACCGAG
>CAZNOE010000363.1:0-3582 GCA_964574525.1 uncultured Bifidobacteriaceae bacterium | reverse complement strand
CGTCACCTGCCGCCAGGTCCACGCCCGATTCTCGCAACCAGCGCAACGAACCGAGCCGCGCCGGTGAACTTGGATGTTGGGTGTTGGATGTTGGGTGTTGGATGTTCGCCTGTACGCCGGCACCGCGGATTTCCTGCCAATTGGAGAGATTGATTTGTTCCGACGAAATCTTTGCGATTGCCTGGCTGATGGGGTGAGTCGAATGCCGGGCAAGAGCAGACGCAAGCGAACCCACCCCTGACCCCTCCGAGGAGGGGAACTTCGCGCTGTCGCGCATTGGGCTGCTCCCCTCCTTTGGAGGGGCCGGGGGTGGGTCCGTGGGTTCTACTTGCCATACTTTCACCACCTCCGGTTTGCCCACCGTGAGCGTTCCCGTTTTGTCGAAGACAATGGCCGTGACGCTTCCGGCCTTTTCGAGCGCCACACCGTCGCGAATCAGAATTCCCCGTCGGGCGGCGGCGTTTGCGCTGGCCATGATTGCCGCCGGCGTGGCCAAACCCATCGCGCACGGGCAGGCGATGATGAGCACCGCCGCGGCGATGATGAAGGCTGCAGTGACGGCGCCTTCCGGCGGATGCGCAGGCCAAAGGAACTGCGCAAGCCAATGGTGGACTTGCCTCGCGGAATCCGGCGCGAGTCCCCACCAAAGTCCAGCGGCCAGGGCGACCAGCACTACGATCGGCACGAACACGCTGCTGATGCGGTCGGCAAGACGCTGGATGTTCGCGCGGCTGGTCTGGGCGCGTTGCACGGCGGCGATGATGTGCGCCAGCGCCGTGGACTCGCCGGTTGCGGTGACGCGCACCACGAGGCGGCCGCTCAGATTCACCGTGCCCGCGCAAAGTTTGCTTCCGGCGGTCTTGTCCACGGGCACGGATTCGCCAGTGAGCATGGATTCATCCACGGCGGAATCGCCTTCCACCGTTTCGCCGTCGGTGGGCACGTGGTCGCCGGGCCGTAGCGCCACCAGGTCGCCGACGCGCAGTTCGGACACGGAAACTTCGGTTTCAACCGGAGCGCCGAGCACCGACTCGGCACGATAATCCAGTTGGAGTTCAAGCTTCAGCTTGTCCGAAGGCACGCTAAAGCGTGGACTCCAACTCGCCGAGGCGGTGCTCGGCGCTCCGATCCTTCGCGCCGTTTGCGGCGCGAGATTTAGCAGCGATTTTAGCGCGCTCGAGGCGCGGCTGCTGACACGGGATTCGAGCCAATGGCCGACACTGATGAGCGTGATGATGGCTGCAGCTTCCATGAAATAGACGTGCCCGCCCTGTCCGCTGAGCAGCGCCCACGCGCTGTAGCCAAACGCCGTCGTCGAGCCGAGCGCGACGAGCGTGTCCATATTCGAGCTGCCGATTTTGAGTTGCCGCCACGCGCCGCGATAAAACTGTGCGCCGGCAAAAATCTGCACCACGCCGGCCAGTGCGAAGGACAGCCACTGAAACCACGGATCCATGCCCAAGCCGAAAATCCATTCACCGGCCATCAACGGCACCGTGCCGAGCACCCCGAGCCACAGATTCAAGTGCCAGCCGGCCTGTTGGTGTTCGCCGTGATCGTGAGCGGCGGCCTCAACGGCTTTAGCCTCGTAGCCGGCATTTCTAACCGCGGTGATGACGCCGGGCACGTCGGCCTTGGCGTCCCCAGCCCAGCGGACGGACGCACGTTGCGCGTCGAGCATCACCGTTGCGCTACGCACGCCAGGCACGCTCTGGAGGGCTTCGGTCACGTGCCGGGCGCAGTTGCTGCAAGTCATGCCGCTCACCAGCAATTCGGTGACGACTGCAGCCGGGTTGTTGTCGGCGGAATGATCCGTGTGTGTGTGATCCATACCCATCGCACTGTGCCGCATCTTACGACTGGAACAGAGCACAGTCGAATGCGGACTTGGAGAGCCATCTGCACTTGGGAAAAATGACCCAGCGAATCGCGCTTTCCTCGCCCGTGCTCATGGTGTTAACTGCGGGCATGAAACGAAACATGATTTGTAGTTTGACAGCGGGCCTGGTGTTGATCGCCACGATGGCGCAAGGCGCCGATAAACCGAAATCCAACACGGGCATCGGACCGAGTTTCAAGGGGCCGATCGGCTTGCAACTTTACAGTCTGCGTGACCAATTCGCGAAAGATGTGCCGGGTACACTGGCGCGAGCGCACGATTTTGGCTTCCAGCATGTCGAGTTGGCCGGCACCTATGGACAGCCCCCGGAAAAATTCAAACAAATGCTGGCGGAGCACGGGTTGAAGCCAGTCGGCGGACATTTTCCGTACGAGAGATTCCGCGACGACGTGGAAGGTATCGCGCGCGAGGCGAATGCGCTCGGATTGGAATACGCCGGCTGCGCCTGGATTCCGCACAAGGATTCGTTCGACGAGCAGGAGTGCCGCGAAGCCATCGCCGTATTCAATCGTGCGGGCGAAGCCTTGGCGAAACAGGGTCTGAAGTTTTTCTACCACCTTCACGGTTACGAATTTGAACGACACGGTTCGGGAACGTTGTTTGACCTGATGATGGCCGAGACGAAGCCGAAGTACGTGAGTTATGAACTGGACGTGCTGTGGGCCTTTTTCCCCGGTCAGGACCCGGCGAAGTTGCTGGACAAATATGGCAAGCGGTGGGCGCTGGTCCACCTGAAGGATTTGAAGAAAGGCGTGGCGACTGGTTCGCTCTCCGGCCACACGGACGTGGCCAACAATGTAGTGATGGGCGCGGGACAAATAGACTGGCCTTCGTTCTTCCGGGCCGCGAAGAAAGCCGGCGTGAAGTATTATTTCATCGAGGACGAATCGCCGTCGGTGGTGGAACAGATTTCGCAGAGTTTGCGTTACCTCGAACAAGTGAAATTCTAATTGGCCGCTCGTCTTCCGGATCGCACAAGCAAGGTCCGTGTGCGGCCGCGGACGAGATTTGCCTTTTGCTGTGGCAAAGGCTGGTGTTGAATCGCAACTTGCCTATGAGCCAGACGCACCCGCTGACGACGACCACGTTTGAACTTCCGGGCTATCGCGTCGTCAAATCCCACGGCGTGGTGCGCGGGATCATTGTGCGTTCCCGCTCGATTGTGGGAAACATCGGCGCGCACATCCAAAGCCTGTTCGGCGGGAACATCTCGCTTTATACGGAACTGTGCGAGCGGACACGCGGGGATGCCTTTAACCAGATGCTCGCTCATGCGGGTGAACTCGGCGCCAACGCGGTCATCGGCATCCGTTACGATGCGACCGAGATCGGGAACGGCATCACCGAGGTGCTGTGTTACGGGACGGCGGTGTCGGTGGAACAGATTCGTTAAAACGTCGAATCGTTAAACGCGTCAAAACGTTTGCGACCGGAAGCTTTTAACGATTTAACTTTTTAACGATTCAACGAACATGGCAGGTCACAGTAAGTGGGCGAAGGTCAAACACTTTAAGGGCGCGATTGACGCGAAGCGTGGGAAGATTTTTTCCAAGTTGAGTCGCGAAATCACCATTGCGGCCAAGCTCGCGGGCAAGGACCCCGCGATGAACCCGCGCCTGCGCATGGCGCTGCTCAAATGCCGCGCGGCCAACATGCCCAATGACAACATCGAGCGCGCGATT
>CAZNOE010000362.1:3929-6306 GCA_964574525.1 uncultured Bifidobacteriaceae bacterium | reverse complement strand
TGCGGAAATTCGTGTTCTAAACATGAAATCCTTATTTCAACAGCAGTGGGGCCGGCGTGAGGGCGAGCGTTTGGTTCTAACTTCCTTTCTGCGAATTTATCCGACTCGAACCCAGGATGGTGATTTGTTGTGAGCGGAAGTTGTCTTGCACGGGCGCAATCCTGCCGTCAAATTAACCCGACCCAATAATCCGGCAAAGTCCGTATGGCCAAAGATTTCAAAGGCATCACCAAGCCGCAACGGTGGGATGTTCCTTTCTGGAAAGAGAGGACCGAGTCGGATGTGGCCCGGCAGCCGTACGAGATGACCGACGACGTGATGGACCGGATTGTGTCAATCCCACCTTTCAATCAGATGCAACCTGACAAGTTCCCGGCGGCCATTCCGCTCCGTGGAGTGATTCAAAACGACACCCGCATTTGCCGGTTCAAGAAGGGCGAAATCGTCGTCCGTCAGGGCGACTATGGAGGCTCGGCCTTTTTCGTTCTATCCGGGACCGTGCGCGTGGTGCTGGAAACTCTGGACGAAACCCTGATCGGGCGGCGCCCGCCGCAACGCAAAAACTTTTTCAGCGCGATCCGGCAACTCTGGAGCAATCCCCGGCTGCCGGAAGTGCGGGATTATGAGACGCGGCTGACGGCCAACCAACCCGTCGTTCATGGCCCCGGAACCAGCTCCATGGGAATTTTCGTTCAGGATATTCCGGCAGTGCTCAGTCGCGCGGGCGCGGCGAGCCTGCAAGCGGGTGAATTATTCGGAGAAATCGCCGCGCTGACCCGCGCGCCGCGGACCTCCACGGTTTTTGCCGAAACCGATTCTGAGTTGCTGGAAATGCGGTGGCAGGGGCTGCGGGAAATCCGGCTGCGGGCGAGCGAGTTCAAGGCGCACGTGGATCAGTTGTATCGTGAGCGCAGCCTCCGCAGCCATCTGCGCGAAACGCCGATGTTTCACGATTTGAGCCCCGACGACCTGGAGAAAGTGGTGGCGGCGACGGAGTTTCAAAGCCACGGCGATTTTGATTGGTACGCGGCCTACAAAAAGGTCAGCGAACTCAGCGGCGCCGAACGCTTGCAGATCGAACCGATCATTGCGCGCGAGGGACATTATCCCAATGGGATCTATTTGATTCGAGCCGGTTTTGCCCGCGTCAGCGAGATCTATAATCATGGAGAACGGACCATCAGTTATCTCGGACGAGGCCAATCCTTCGGCATTGAAGAACTGGCGCACAATTGGCGGACGCACGAACAAGTGCCGTTCCAGACCACGCTGCGCGCCGTGGGCCACGTGGATGTTCTCTTCGTGCCGACTGAAATCGTCGAACGTTACGTGTTGCCGACGCTGGACCCGGCGACGTTACCCGTCCTCCGCACCGAACAGCCCACTACCAAAGCGCTCCGTTCGACTGCTACCGACAAGCTCGGCACCGAGATGCTGGAATTTCTGGTCGAGAAACGTTTCATCAACGGCACGGCCACGATGATCGTGGACATGGACCGGTGCACGCGCTGCGATGATTGCGTCCGCGCCTGCGCGGCGACGCACGATAACAATCCGCGCTTCATCCGGCATGGCCCGATCGAGCGCGGCTTCATGATTGCCAACGCGTGCATGCACTGTCTGGACCCCGTTTGCATGATCGGCTGTCCGACCGGTGCGATCCATCGCGACTCGGCCCATGGCCAGGTGGTGATCAACGACCTCACCTGCATCGGCTGCGCCATCTGTGCGAATAGTTGTCCGTATGACAATATTCAAATGGTCTATCCCCGCGACGCGCAGGGCCGCCTCTATTACGACGAGGCGACCCAGCTTCCGATCCAGAAGGCGGTCAAGTGCGACCTTTGCATTGACCAACTCAACGGCGTGGGTCCGGCCTGCGCCAACGCCTGTCCGCACGACGCCATGATCCGCGTGGACATGCGGGACCTGGACGCGTTGTCCAAATGGTTCAACAAATGAGCCCGCTCCGCTCCCGTTGGCTGCAGGGTGTCGTGTCCGTCGCCGTTCTTTCGGGCGTTTACTGGACGCTGGATGCCGCTCTGGCCAACAGCTTGCGCCAGCCGGCACTGGTTTCGGGATTGGTCTTGTTCGCGGTGATCCTGCTGCTGACTCTCTTCAACGCGCGGAAAAAACTCCCGTTCCTTCCTCTGCTCAAAGCGACCACCTGGCTGCAAGTCCACATCTACGCCGGGCTGTTCTCGATGGCGTTGTTTTTGTTTCATGTCGGTTTCAAGCTACCACGGGGACCGTTGGAGATTGTTTTGGCTGGCTTGTTTCTGGCCGTGAGCGGGAGCGGGTTGATCGGTCTGGCGATTAGCCGCTGGGTCCCGGCGCGGCTGACCTTGCATGGCGAGAATCTGATTTTCGAACGGAT
>CAZNOE010000362.1:0-3829 GCA_964574525.1 uncultured Bifidobacteriaceae bacterium | reverse complement strand
CCATGCGCCGGCTCCAGACATTTAGTTTCAAGAAAAGCTTTTACGAGCGGCCCAACCAAAATTGGATTTGTGGCCGCGCCTGCCTCGGCGAACCTTGTCTGGCTGGACCAGATCGAAGGGGGAGCTGCCAGGCCACATGCGAATGCCGCCCGCTCAAAAAAGGAGATCGCTGGCACTGCACGCGCCCAACGAGCCAAGGCGGTCCTTGCGCAGCAGGACCTCTGCCCAATGGCCAGTGCTGCCGCCCGTTGCCAAAGTGCCAACCGGTCAGAAGCCTCAGGGCATGGCGCGGATTGGCCATCCTCGTCGTGGTCGCCGTGACGTTGAGCGTGCTCCTCGTGGTGCTGACCACAAAAGTGGGCCAGACCGTCGTTTCGCCGGGAGAATTGAGCTTTCAACACTCTTCCTACAAATCTCAGTGTTCAGATTGCCATCTGAACGTAAACTCGGACGCGCGGCCGATCACGTGGTTGCGTTCCAGCGCACCTTCTGAAAACAAGTTGGCTAACAGCGAGCTTTGCCTGAAGTGCCACAACCTCGGCACACAGTCCTTCGCGGCGCACGCCCTCCCTTCCAGTCCACTCGAAGAATTAACGAACCAAGCGATGAAGGAGCAAAGCTCGCTGTTTTCAGTGCCAAACGCTATGAGAAAGACACAGAGAGATTCCCTCTCCCCTTCGGAAGGGGAGAGGTTCAGGGGGAGGGGTGGGCGGAGTGCTCCTGCCATCACCAACGGCTTGGCAGAAATGCGCGGCCCCCTCACCCCGGCCCTTTCCCTCCCGATCCATCGGGAGGGAGAGGGAGAAACATCCACAGCGTTCCGTCCAATTCCACCGAAAACAGCGAAGAACCAAAGCTCCGGCGCCAGGCCGCTGCCACTGCGGTTCAGTTCGACGCTTGGCAACCCCAAAAGCCGGGAGGCTGGATTGGCCTGCCCCGCCTGCCATGTCGAACACCAGGGAAAAAGACATGACCTCACGCGGCTGAGCGATCTTCAATGCCAAAGCTGCCACGCCGTCCAATTCGCCAGTTTTTCCGACGGCCATCCGCCTTTCAAAGATTATCCGTTTCGCCGACGCACGCGCATTGTCTTTGATCACCGCTCCCATCTTCAGGAACACTTCAAGGGAAAACAGTTTGCAGATGTCGCACCCACTTCCTGCTCGGCCTGCCACGCGCCTGATCCAAAGGGCAGCTCCATGGTAGTCAAATCCTTCGATCAAACCTGCGCCGCCTGTCATCTGGATCAACTCAAAGGCAAAGGTCGCGTCGGACCGCCGGGCCTCGCGGTGATTCGTCTGCCCGGACTGGATGTCCAGACGCTCACCGGCCGCGGCATCGTGATCGGCGATTGGCCGGAAGATGCTGACGGAAGGATCACTCCCTTCATGGGATTGCTTTTGGCCGCCCAACCAGGAACGAACGCCGTCTGGCCAAGCATGTCGGGCGTTGATTTTCTGGATTTGTCCAAGGCAAATGATGCCACTTTCAACGAGGCCGCAGACCTCGCCTGGTCAGTCAAAGAGTTGTTTTACGACTTGAGCACCAAGGGCCACGCGGGAATTGAAGAGCGTCTGAAGCTTGCCTTGAAACGACAGCTCTCCACGAGCCAGACTGAAGCCGTGGCCGGATTGCTTTCGGCGGATGTGATTCAAGCCGCGCGCACAAGATGGTTTCCCAATCTGGCCGCGGAAATTGTCCGGCATCGTGAAGGCAAGAAACCGGTTCCATCGGTCATGACGAATTCGCCCGCAGCGGATCACGCGGGCGAGGGTCAGGTTAAGCCGGAAGAATGGGTGGTCCGCGGGGGTTGGTATCGGTCCGATTCGGACTTTTCCATTTCCTACCGGCCCCGAGGCCACGCGGATTCCTTCCTGCAAAGCTGGCTGGATCTGACTGTCGCCACTCCCGAGGCGCAAAAACTCTTCGACTCGTTGTCCGATACGAAGGCTCCCGGGCTCTGCATGAAATGCCACAGCGTGGACGCCCGACCGCTGCCGCGGGTCAATTGGGAAACCTACCAACCGGACGCATTTGAACACCGATTCACCCACTTTTCCCACGTCGCTCATTTCAGCCTCCTGGACGACAAAGGTTGCCAGACCTGTCACAGCCTCGATGCCAGCGCGGCGCGGGAAAGTTACGCCGCTGCTTTCGACAAAGGCCGGCGCGATCCAACTGCTTTCCACTCCAATTTCAAATCCATTGATCTGGCCCTGTGCGCTTCCTGTCACACCCGGAAGTATGCGGGCGAGAGTTGTCTCAAATGCCACAACTATCACATCGGCCATTTCATGCCGACACTTCCCCGGCAGCAATGGGCCAGGCCGGCATCAACCGCGGCTCGACGCTGACGGCCTGATCGGTTTGACTCGGCGCCCGACGTTTCGCAGAATGCGCAGCGATGAATCCATGAAGGAACAAGTACTCAAGCAGGTCGCTTTGTTTGCCTCGCTCCCGCCGAACGAGATAAAATACCTGGCGGAAAATTTGCGCCCCTGTGAATTCGGTGCGGGCACCGTGTTCATTCACGAGAATGAAGCGGCCGATCACTTCTTCATTCTCGTCGAAGGCCAGGTTGAAATCATCAAGGCATTGGGCACGGCCAACGAGCGCGTGCTCGGCGTGGACGAAGCGGGATCATTTGTCGGTGAGATGGGTTTGATCAATCCGGGCAGCCGGCGCACGGCCAGCGCGCGCGCGCGGACGCCGGCGCAGTTGCTGGAAATGACCCGCGCCGATTTTGACGCGCTGCTCCATCGCCAGCCGGCGCTCGCTTATAAAATGGTGCGCGTGCTTAGCCTGCGTCTTGAGCAGGCGGAGAACCGGACCATTCGCGACCTCCAGGAAAAGAACCTGCAACTTACCCAGGCCTACGAGCAGTTGAAAGCAGCGCAGGGGCAATTGATCGAGAAGGAGAAGATGGAGCGTGAACTGGAGGTGGCCCGGGGAATTCAGCAGAGCATGGTTCCGCGCAAACTGCCGCACCTGCCCGGGTTCGATTTTGGGGCGCGCATGATGCCGGCGCGCGCCGTCGGCGGCGACTTCTTTGACCTCATTCCGTTAAACAACGGCACTCTGGGTATTGTCATTGGCGATGTGTCGGAAAAGGGCGTACCCGCCGCGTTATTTATGGCGCTCACGTCCAACTTGCTGCGGGCGGAAGCCAGGCGCGCGGTTTCGCCAGGCGATGCTTTGCGTCATGTCCATCAGCAGTTACTCGAGATCAACGATACCGGCATGTTCGTGACTCTGTTATATGGCGTGCTGAACGGAACGACGCGGGAGTTCAACTATGCGCGCGCGGGCCACGAGCTGCCAATCATTTATGATACGCGGGGAGAATTGGTCACGCTGCCGCTCAGGCCCGGCCTGCCGTTGGGAGCCGCGGATGAAATCCTGCTCGATGAACAAACGGTGGTGTTGCCCGCCGGCGGCACGCTTTTGCTTTATACGGACGGCATCACTGACCTGCTGGATGCCCAAGGCAATCAGTTTGGCTTCGAGCGGCTGCGCCAGGCTTTTTTGGCACAGCGCGGCGCTCCGGCCCAGACTGTGTGTGACACGCTTCTGGAAATGTGCGCAGTCTATCGCGCCGAAACCCCGCAGTATGACGACATCACGCTGGTCGCGGTGCAGGTTGAGTAAATCCGAATTTATCCCCGTGGCTTCACCCCGCGCCCATTTAGGCCAAGACCGCCGCGATGGATTCCAGCGCGTTGCCGGCGCCCGGTACAATCACCGCTACAAAAACACTACTTGGCTCCGGGTGGGGCAAACGTCGCCATGACTTCCGCATTGGTGCCATTCCAAACACGCAGAACACTGT
>CAZNOE010000361.1:4331-6324 GCA_964574525.1 uncultured Bifidobacteriaceae bacterium | reverse complement strand
CAGAAGTTCATCCTCCATTGGGGCGAGATGGGGACGCGCTGGGGCATCAACCGCACGGTTGCCCAGATTCATGCGCTGCTTTTCATATCATCCAAGCCCTTGAATGCGGAGGAAATTGCCGGCACGCTCGACGTGGCGCGGTCCAACGTCAGCAACAGCCTCAAGGAATTGCAGGGGTGGGGAATCGTAAAACTCATTCATGTCCTCGGCGACAAGCGGGATCATTTTGAATGTATGAAGGATGTGTGGGAAATGTTCCGTGTCGTGCTCGACGAACGTAAGAAACGCGAGATTGATCCCACGCTGGTCATGTTGCGCAGTTGTGTGGCCGAAGCGGAGAAGGACAAGGAAACCGACGAATACACTGAGCAGAAATTGCGCGAACTGGCCGAGTTTTTTGAAACCTCGACGGCTTGGTATGGGCAAATCCGCCAATGGCCAACCGAAGCACTGACGCGCTTTGTGAAGATGGGCGACAAAATCCGGAAGCTCCTCGGCATCGGCGGAGGCTAAATTTTTTTGAGGTTTAACTTCTGTGAATACTGAAATTGCAGACAAAGCAGGCAATGTCCGCCAAATGGGAACGGCCTACTACGACGCCGAGTGTGGATTGTGCGCGGCGTTTGTGCGCCGTCTTGGAGCGACGCTGACGCGGCGGGGTTTCGTGTTGATTCCGCTGCAATCGGCCACAGGCCAGAAGCGGCTCGGCCTGCGCCCGGGCGAACTGCCGGACGAAATGAAGTTAATCCTGCCGACTGGTCGTCAACTTGGCGGGCTGGCGGCCCTCACCTTCATGGCGCGACGCGTGTGGTGGCTTTGGCTGCCGGCGGTCCTGGCCGAATTGCCCGGAGTGCACGCGGTGGCCAACGCTGGCTACCGCTGGCTGGCGCGAAACCGCCGATGCTTCGGTACCGCGTGCCGCACGACGGGGCGGCGCCATCACGCTGCAACAACGTTTTTTGAAATGCCCTGACATGGCCCACCAACTCCAACGTCATCCGGTGTCAGTGTGGGCGTGGTATCGCCATTCGTTCTCTGCGCTGTGGCGACGATGGATTCCCTGATGGGGCAAAAGAAAACTCGAACGAACGAGGCATGTATGAATCGAATTGTTCTCGCCGGCGGCTCCGGATTCCTCGGTCGTGTGTTGGCAAAACACTTTGCCATCGGTCGTCAGGTCGTGGTTTTGACGCGGGCACCAAGCCAGGTTGCCGATGGCGTCCGTGAAGTTTCGTGGGATGGGCAAAATCTCGGCCTGTGGGCCCGGGAGTTGGAAGGCGCAGAAGCCGTGATCAATCTCGCGGGGCGCTCGGTGAATTGCCGTTACCACGCGCGCAACCAGCGCGAGATTTTGGAATCGCGCGTCAATCCGACTCGCGTTCTCGGTGAGGCCATTGCTCGTTGTACCAGCCCGCCCCGCGTATGGCTCAATGCGAGCACGGCCACCATTTACCAGCACACGTTTGGTCCAGCTTGGAATGAATCGGGAGAAATCGGCGGCACGCCGGAGGCGAAGGATGAATTTTCCGTCGAGGTCGCCACGGCTTGGGAACGCGCGTTTGCCGAAGCGCGCACGCCGACGACGCGCAAGGTCGCACTACGTTCGGCGATGGTTCTGGGCAAGGGCAGGAACAGCGTTTTTCCCGCGCTGCGACGGCTTGTGCGTCTGGGATTGGGCGGTCGGATGGCGGACGGCAGGCAGTTTGTTTCGTGGATTCACGAAGCAGATTTTTGTCGGGCGATTGACTGGCTGTTGGAGCGTGAGGAATTCAGCGGCCCAGTGAATGTGGCTGCGCCCAATCCGATCACAAACGCGGAGATGATGCGAACGTTGCGCGAGGTCTGCGGCGTGCCGTTCGGTTTGCCGGCGACGCGCTGGATGCTGGAGGTGGGCGCGTTCTTTCTGCGGACGGAGACGGAGTTGATCATCAAGAGCCGGCGCGTTGTGCCGGGTCGGTTGTTGGCATCAGGGTTTCAATTTCAATTTCCGGAA
>CAZNOE010000361.1:0-4231 GCA_964574525.1 uncultured Bifidobacteriaceae bacterium | reverse complement strand
TCCGTCGTCTCCACGAAGAACTCCACGTCGCCGAGGCGCACGGTCTGTCCCGCCTGCAGCACGGCTTCCTTGACCGGTTCGTCGTTAATGAACGTACCGTTGGTCGAGTTGCAATCGCGGATCAGTACCGCGTTGGCGGTGAGGATGATTTCGCAGTGCAAGGCGGAGACCGTGGGATGGTCAACGGGGAAATGGCTCTCGGGGTCGCGCCCAAAACGATTGGCGCCGAGATTGAGTTCCACGACCTCGGGTGTGCCACCCTTGTTTTTTTTCAGGAGTCGGGCCACGGCGTTTTGTCCGGCAGACGAGCTATAGCGGGCGTGACTTGCCCTGTCCACGAAATATCGCTTCTGCGACCGGCCCGAAATCGCGAATCGGTTTGCCTTCCGGATGAGCTTTTAAGAGAGTCCGCGGCATGAGAATTCCACGAGCGGGTGGGCGAATGGCGGCCCTTTCGCTTGCTGTCGGTGTCGGCATCTGGGTCTGCCAGACCGCTGGCTTTGCCGCCGCCCGCCCGGTCGCTCGCGCGGGTTGGTCTGAAGTCGAAATCACGCCGCCGTTGGGCATAGCGCTGGGCGGACGTGGCGGGCCGCTCACTCTGGCGAATAAGGTTCTCGATCCACTTTACGCCCAAGTGCTGTATCTCCAGGACGCGAAGGGGACTGGGTTTGTCCTCGTTTCGTTCGACGTGGTCGGGATCACGCATGAACTGGGCGACCGCATTCGCACAGCGATAGTTCACGAGGTCGGCGTCAACTGGAACCTCGTCGTGCTGAACTGTTCGCACACCCACAGCGGGCCGTACATGATTCGCAGTTTGATGGCCGGTGTCGGGCCGGCTCCGGAGGTCGAGAGCGATTACTTCGATGCGCTCACGGAAAAAATCATTTCCGCCACGCGCGCGGCGGCGAAATCTCTGAAGCCGGTTGACGGGGAGGTTTTCAACGGCAAATCCGAAGTGGGGATCAATCGGCGCAACCGTAACCGGCTGGGCGTGATGACGATGTTGCCGAATACGAACGCTCCGTTCGACGAAAAAGTCTGGGTCTTGAAACTCACACCGAAAGATGGCAGCGAGCCAGCGGTGATTTTTTCCTACGCCTGTCATCCGGTCATCGCTTACGGCTTCAATTTTTCCGCCATCTCCGCGGACTTTCCCGGTGTCGCGCGGAACGAGCTGCGTAAAGCGCTTGGCGACAAAACTCACACGCAGTTCGTACAAGGTTTTGCCGGCAACATCCGCCCGCGCGTTGTCGCGGACGTCGAGCCCAATCGGTTTCGCACATCGAAGCCCGAGGATTTGAAGCGCGCAGGAAAGGATTTGGCCGACGCCGTCCTCGCCGCGATGAAGCCCCTCACCCCGTCCCTCTCCCCATCGGATGGGGAGAGGGTGGCCGAAGGCCGGGTGAGGGGCTCGGAATCTCCCGGCACAAAACTAACGCTGAACATCGCGGGCGCGATGGACCATCCGTTTCTGCCGCGCGCAACTCCACCGCCACCGTCGCGCGAATTTTACGGGCAGATGCGAACCAATTCGCTCGTAACCACGAACCAATTCCGCCTTGCTGTCAGCGAGTATTGGCTGAAGCGTTACGACGCGGGCGAGGGTTTTGCGAAAGGCGACGCGTGGTCGCTCGGTCTGGTGCGGCTGGCAGACAATCAATGGATCGTCCATTCCGGCGGCGAGCCGGTGGTGGAGTGGCGCGCGAAGATTTCCGAATGGCTCGCGCCGCGCAACCTCGTGACGTTCGGTTATGCGGAGGCGAAATCGTATCTGCCCACTGAAGCGCTGCTGCCCGAAGGCGGCTACGAAGTGCTCGACTCCAACGAGGCGCGCGCCGCCACACCCGCTCCGTTCGCGCCGGGAATTGAAAAGGCGATTCGCGAAAGTCTGCTGCGGCAGTTGGCTTTCATCGAGGCCAAAACGAAATAAGTTCTCAATCTTAACCGGACCGATGCAGTTGGATTGGGGAGAGCGCGCCTCCGGCGTGCGATGTTCGGCGTCGCGCCGAACATACTCGTCCAACTAAATTTTAACCACTCATTGGTGCGGGAAAAATTGGAAGGGGGAAGTCGTTGCCGGACGGCAACGACAGCCCGCCGGACGCGGGCGCTCGTGCGCCTGAGAAGGCGAGGGGATGGAGCGGTGGAAGTCTGCTCCTGTGCGGTGAAGAACCGTGCGGTATCGAACCGTAACTGCGCCGTAGCAATGCGGGGTGGAGAGCAACGGAACGAGAACGACCAGTCCGTAATACAGACGGCCCGTGTGGGCCGTCGCCGTGAACTCGATTCGGTCGGCGTGGACGGGCGAGCCTGCGAGCGAAAGGCGAAGCCGGTCGGGGCGGGCGCCAATCCGCTGGCAGTCCCGCACACGCGGGATCGTCGCGCCGATGGTTGGAGACGGAATGGCCGGAAGTCCTCCCGCGATAATCAGGGAGACCCGTCGGGGTCAAGCGGCGTTCATGGCTGGGAAGCCCGAAGAACCGCCCGGCGGGAGTCAGAGCGTCCGTAGTAGCGGTGAAGCGGGTAACGACCGTGGAGCGAAGGGACGCAGGAAAGTGGATGCGTGAAAGTCCAGAACGACGAACTCAAACCGACGCCAGTGGTGGCAACACCTCAACAAGCCGGAGAAGCCCGCGACCCGTGGTGGTGGGTGGAACGCGCGGTCGGGACCCAACGCAGGTTGACGCGGCTCACAACGGGTGAGCCAGCAAACCGGGTCTGGTTCACACTGATGGGTATTTCCAGCACAGCAAAGCCAACACGTTTGGACACGTGGACGGCTACGTGAGACGACGACTGCGGAGTCTGCTGCAATGGCGGAGGGATGGACGAGGGAAGGGCCAGGGAGCGGCGCATCAACGCTGGCCGAACGAATGGTTTGCGCGCCGTGGGCTGCTGTCCTTGGCAGCGGCGCACGAGTGGACGCGGACCATCGTATGTTTACGAACCCACTGACTGGAGAGCCGGATGCGGGAGACCCGCCCGTCCGGTTCGGAGGGCGGGGCAAGGTCAATCCCTTGTCCCTACTATCCCATTCTTGTTTCGGAGTTCGGGTTCAATCGTCCAGCCTGAATCACTGTTTGTGCCTGGTTTGCGCCATGCATGTGAATGCCCTTGCTTTGTCCTCGACGGGCTGGACACAGGCCCGGAAACTTCCGCCGTGCGCGCCTGCGTCATCTTCAATCCCGCCGCCAAAGGCCAGAAAGCCGAACGCTTCCGCCGCTGCCTGGACACGATCGCCGCCGAGTGTTCGCTTGAACGCACCGCCGCTCCCGGCGACGCCCGCGCGCTCGCCGCCGAAGCCATCCGCCGGGGTTTTGAAACGATCTTTGCCGCCGGCGGCGACGGCACGCTCAACGAAGTGCTCAACGGTTTTGCGGACGTGCCCGATGGGTTCGCCCGCGCCCGCCTCGGCGTGCTCCCGCTCGGCACAGTCAACGTCTTTGCCCGCGGCCTCGGCATTCCCACGCAGCCGGATGCGGCCTGGCAGGTCCTCCGCTGCGCCCGTGAAACGCGGATTGATCTGCCCTGTGTCGAACATGGCGCACCAAACGAACGCAAACAGCATTACTTCGCGCAAATGGCGGGGGCGGGGTTGGACGCGCGCGCCATTGAGCTCGTGTCCTGGTCGCACAAGAAAAAGATCGGCCCGCTGGCTTACGTGGTCGCCGGCTTGAGGGCATTGACAGAGAAGCCGGCGAGGATCACGGTGGCCGTCGAGGATCGAAAGTCGGGAGTGGAGGCCGCAAACGCCTCCGGCCCTCGACTCTCGACGCCCGACTCGCGACGAAACCGCGGGCAAATGGTGCTGATCGGCAACGGGTGTTTGTATGGGGGATCATTTCGGATTTTTCCCGGAGCCGACGCGTGCGACGGACTGCTGGACGTGTGCATCTTTCCACGCGCCAACTGGCTGACGCTGCTTTGGTGCGCGCTGCCGCTGCTGTTGGGCAAGCGGCTGCCGGAGGGCGCGGTCACGCGTTTCCGCGCCGAATCCTTCACGTTGTCGAGTGATCCCCCGGCTCCGTTCGAGGTGGACGGCGAACTGGCCGGCCACCTGCCCGCGGCATTCTCCGTGAAACGCGCGGGGCTGCGCTTGCTGGTGCCGGGGAAGTGACGTGTGGCGAGTGACAAGTGACGTGACGCGCGACTCCCGTCACTCGTCATCCGCAAATTTGCTTTGACATGCCGACGCTTTGCGGGTGCGATGAATGCCGTCGGGGTTTTC
>CAZNOE010000360.1:0-6330 GCA_964574525.1 uncultured Bifidobacteriaceae bacterium | reverse complement strand
GGCGCTCTGCAAACGCTCATCGTCGTGATCGCGGAGCGGAAGGCAGTGGAGGAGTTTCTCGGCCAGTTGGAAAGCCAGGGGTATCTGGCTGACCGGCTGGAGTTGAGCGCACTGGACCAGCTTCAGGCGACACCGATTGACGAAGACGGCGCGTGGATTTACCCGAGTGCCTGGGGCGGTCAGAACGCGGCGGTGATCGCCTGGTGGTATGGCGGGGTGTTGCAGAACCTCAACCTCATCGCGCTGTCGGCAACGGAGGATCGAGCCGCCAGCCTCAAGGAACAATTCGCGCAAATGACGTGGGCCGGGGAACTGGACGGCTGGCTGGCCTCGCCACCCAGATGGCATCTGGTTGCCGATGAAACCAGCGCCCCGGTTTGGGAAATTCCGGCGCGCGAAGCTCTGGGCGAACCGATCGTGGTCGCGGCCCCCCTGAGTTCCGCTGAACTCGCCGCCCTCACTGCCCGCCGCGCGGCCCAGGCCGAGCCGAAGGCAAATCTCCTGCCCACTGAGTTTGCCACGCGTTATCGCCAGCAGTTTGTGGATTCGCTGTGGTTGCGGGGTCTGGGCGCGATCGGCGCGGTGTACGCGGTCGGCGTGGCAATTTATTTCGCGGCGCTCTCGTTCCAGTTGTATCGCGTGAACCGCGTCGAAAGCGAGGTCAAGGGCCTCAGCCAGAGCTACACGAATGCCGTTCAACTCAAGGCGCGTTTACAGGTGCTCACGGAGCGACAGGAACTCAAGTTCGCCGCGCTGGATTGCTGGCAAAAGGTCGCCGAGTTGCTGCCGGAAACGGTGACGCTCGATAGTCTCAATCTCATCGAGGGCCGCCAGCTCAAACTCAACGGCACCGCGCCCGCGGACGAGGTGAATGTCGTCCTCGATTTTGTCAAGGCCATGCGCAAGGCCGTGGTGAATGGCCAGGCGCTGTTTGATCCAAACAAAGGCGACGCGTTCAATTCCGGCCTGAACCCGGGCGGCGTCACGGTTAGATGGAATTTCGGCCTCGAACTCAAACGCGCGGAGGTACGATGAAAGCGTTTCTCGCCCGTTTGAATTCGATGGAGCGCCGGTTTGTGGTCGGCGTGTTCGTCGTGATTATTGTCGTGATCAACATCGTGTTCATCTGGCCGCGGTTCAAAGACTGGGATCAAGCCAAGGTCCGCCTGGCCAAGGCGCGCAAGACGCTCGCCACTTACAACGCAGAGATCGGCCAGGTGAAGAATAATGAGACGAAAGTAAGGGCCATGGAGAGTGAAAGCGCGTCGGTGCCGCCCGAAGATCAAGTCATCGAATTCCAGACCACCATCAACAATCAAGCAGCGGCGAGCCGCGTCGCGATTCTCGGTTGGGGGCGCGTGCCGACCGGCACCAACCAGTTCTTCGTCGAACATGCGCAATCCATCACCGTCCTGGCCGAGGAGTCGCAGTTGGTGGATTTCCTGTATAATCTGGGGTCCGGTAATTCGCTCATTCGCGCGCGCGGCTTGAGGCTCAATCCCGACCCGCCCCGACAGAAACTCAATGCCAGCGTCACGCTGGTCGCCAGTTACCAAAAGAAAACGGCGGGCCGGTCTTCGGCCACCAACGCACCGGCCGCCAAAACTGCAACGCCAACCAAGAAATGACCGTGAAAACCATTTTGTTCCTGCTGATCGTGAGCGCGCCCGGTCTCGGCGCGCAACCGTTGCCCCCCACTCCAGCCACTGCCGACGCGACGAACCGTAGTGAAGCTATGCGGCGCCTGCTGGCGGGTGCAGCCGGTGGCAACACCAATCTGACCGATGCGGCTACCAATGTCCCCACCGCCACGCCGGCTCAACCGGACATACCTCCAGTGCCACCGACCGCAATCACGGCGCAGACCGTGGCGCCAACACCGGGCCCCACGGCGACACCTCCGCAGCCGGCGCCGGCTGTCCCGGCCGCGCAAACACTCCCGCCTGCCGGCACGCCCACGACGCTCGCTCCGGCTCCGGCACCAGCGGCGCAAACCGAAGAAGTGTTCGCCGCAGGCACGATCAATTGGACGTCGGCAGACATCAATCAGGTGCTCACGATTTACGCGGAGTACGTGAATCGCACGATCCTCCGCCCCGCCAACCTGGCGGCAGCACCCATCTCGTTGAAAACCCAAACGCCTTTGACGAGAACGGAGTTGATCCAGGTCCTGAACGCAGCGCTCGCGCTCAACGGCATTGAAATGGTCAACATCGGCGACAAATTTGTAAAAGCCATGCCGCTCGCGCTGGCCAACGCCGCCGGCGCTCGGATCAACACCAACGACGCGAGTGGGCTGGCGGAACTCGGGGCATACACGACCCATGTCGTGCAGACCAAATACACGAAACCCAGCGCGCTGATGCCGGTACTGACGCCGTTTGCCAGCATGGCCACCGCGGTACTGCCGATTGACGACAGCCAGATCATCGTACTGCGCGACCACACGGAAAACGTCAAGCGCATGTTGGAGATGATCGAGCGGGTGGACGTGACCGTGCCGTCGGAATTCATTTCGGAAGTCATCCCGATCAAGTACGCAAAGGTCGAGGACATTGCCTCGGCGTTGAACAGCCTGAGCGGCGGCGCCAGTGGCACCACCGTCGGCGCCCGTTCCACCACCGGCGGGGCTACAACCCCTGGCATTGGGCGACCGGGCTACAATCCCAACCAACCGGGGGGGCAATTCGGCCAGCCAGGCATGACAGGCACGGGTATAGGCGGGGCCGGCACACCGTCCGCCGGCGGCACATTCAGCGACCGTTTGAACGCCATTATCAAGCGGGCCGCCACGTCTTCGGGCGACCTGACCATCATTGGCCAGACCAAGATCGTCGCCGATGCGCGGTCGAATTCACTGCTTATTTTCGCCACGCGCCAGGACATGGTGATGATCAAGGACATCGTGTCGAAGCTCGACGTGGTGCTGGCGCAAGTGCTCATCGAAACGATCATCATGGACGTTTCCTTGGACGACACTTTCAAGCTGGGAGTATCCGCAGTCCAGACCAAGAAGGATTTTGGCTCAAGCTCCGCCGGGGCGGGTGGCATGAACGCGAACAAGTTCTTCGACTTTGCAGGCGGCTCGTCCACCAACGCCGTCGGCGATCTGCTGGGGAGCGGTTTGCGCTACTTCGGCAAGGTTAATGACGACGTCTTCGTCTCAATCGAAGCGATGGCGTCGGATGGCCGCGTCAACGTTATCCAGAAGCCGCGCATTCAGACCTCCCACGCGACCGATGGACATATTTTCATCGGCAGCACGGTGCCTTATGTGAGCGGCAGCTATTACGGCGGCGGCTACGGTGGCGGGCCCGGCTCGACCTACCAGCAGTTGCGCGTCGGCATTGATCTAACCGTCACGCCGTTCATCAACCAGGACGGCTTGGTGGTGATGAAGATTCAGGAGGCCATTGACGAACTCAGTGGCTCGACGGACATCACCGGCGTCGGCGCGGTGCCCAACACCACCAGCCGCACGCTCACGGCGGAAGTGGCCGTCAAAGACCGCGAGACCATCATCCTGGGCGGTTTCATCCGCAACTCGGACTCGAAGAACAAATCCGGCGTTCCGCTCTTGAAAGACATCCCGCTTCTGGGCGCGCTGTTCAGTTCCAGATCGTCCGTGAAGGAGCGAAAGGAATTGATCGTGCTGATGCGGCCCACTGTCTTGCGGACGCCCGAACTCGCCGCCATGCAGGTGATCGAGGAGAAGAAACGTCTGCCCGGTGTCCGGTCCGCGGAGGCCGAAAACGACCGCATGGAACTGAAACTATTGGAGCGCGACCAAAAGAAAGCTTTCAAAGAGAAAACGCGATTTACCCCCGAAGAAGTGAAGCTTTACGGCGAACCAGCGCCGACGCAGTCGCCGTAATTTACCTACGCTCCACAAATCTGGTTTCAACTTGTCTGGCGTCGAACTGGAGGTTCGATCATTCCAAAACGCGCTTGGGCCGTGAGGGCTTGAGCGCAGGTGGCTTGGAACGGTTGTGACAGAACTTTCGGAAAGAACCCACCCCTGACCCCTCCCAGGAGGGGAGCAGACCAGTGCCAACCGCGGGCAGTTCCCCTCCTGGGAGGGGTCAGGGGTGGGTCTTCGACTTTACAGGACCAACGCGACGCGACCTGGATTGCAGCCTGGCCGCGCTGGGTTCATCCCCGTTCATCTGGCGTGGTTCCCGTCATCCTTCAAATTCAACGTCTGCAAGATGTCGTGGTTGTTGAACCTCACCGTCCCGGCCTTCTCATCAATCGCCACCACTTCGATTCCGCCCTGGCGCTCGCCTTCGCTCAGGACGCAGGACATTTCCCGGGCCGGTTCGCCGGGTTTGGCTGGCATCTGGGTTTTGAACAACACTTGGCGGCGGCCGAGGATGGTCGTCACGCCCTGTAACGTGATGCGCGGTGGCGGAGGCCGCGGTGGATCAACGATGGTTGGAAGCGGCGCCGCATTCAGGCTGAAAGCATTCCGGCCGACGATCGCTTTTGCGTAAGGATTTTCCTTGGTCGTGGCCGTTGCCGCGTAGGTGTTCGCGCCGAGGACCAACACACCCAACAAGCAGACGCGGAATTTACCGCCGAGGCTCAGGAAGCGAATTCTCATGCAGCGTACGAACACCGCGCCGCAGGATTGGTCGCGGAGGATTTCCGCCCGGAAACAAAACAGCCGCCGCAGAATCGCCCTGCGACGGCTATGTGAGTTCCAATCGTAAATCGTAAATTGTAAATCGTAAATTCAGTAGGCTGCCTGCGCGCCCTTGATCGAACGCTTCTTCATCCACGGCATCAAACCGCGCAGCCGGGCGCCGACTTTTTCGATGGAATGATTTTCACCCTTCTTCAACAGCGCGTTGTATTTCTTGTAGCCACCCTTGTATTCGTTGACCCAGCCCTTGGCGAATTTGCCGGATTGCACGTCCTTGAGCGCGGCCTTCATCCGCTTCTTCACGCTGGCGTCAATGATCTTTGGCCCGACGGACACGTCACCCCATTTGGCGGTTTCGGAAACCGAGAAGCGCATGCCGCTGATGCCCGCCTCGTTCATCAGGTCCACGATGAGCTTCAACTCGTGCAGGCATTCGAAGTAAGCCATCTCCGGCTGATAACCAGCTTCCACCAGCGTCTCGTAACCCGCCTGCACCAGCGCGCTCAAGCCGCCGCACAACACGGTTTGCTCGCCGAACAAATCCGTTTCCGTTTCCTCCTTGAACGAAGTTTCCAGCACGCCGGCCCGCGTCGCGCCGATGCCCTTGGCCCACGCCAGCGCAACCGGCTTCGCCTGCTTGCTGGGATTCTGATAAACGCCGATGAGCGCCGGCACGCCTTTGCCTTCGAGATACTGCCGGCGCACGATGTGCCCCGGCCCTTTCGGCGCGACGAGGATCACGTCCACGTTCTTCGGCGGCACAACGGTTTTGAAATGGATCGAAAAGCCGTGCGAGAACAGCAACGTCTTGCCCTTGCTCAAATTCGGCGCGATGTCCTTCTCGTAAGCTTTGGGTTGCTTGGTGTCGGGGATCGCGACGAAAATCACGTCGGCCTGGCGCACGGCTTCGGCGGTGCTGACCACGGTAAAACCCTTCTCCTCGGCAACCGGGATAGATTTGCTGCCTTCGTAAAGGCCGACGATGACGTTGCAACCGCTGTCCTTGAGATTGAGCGCGTGGGCGTGGCCTTGCGAGCCGAAGCCCAGCACAGCAAGCGTTTTGTTTTGCAGGACCGCCAGGTCTGCGTCTTTGTCCGTATGAACTTTTGCAGGCATGATGTTGAATTTATGATTTACGATTTACGATTTACGATTTGAAAACTGGATATGGCCCGTTCCCGTCTTAACGCTTTAACGCTTCAACGTTTTAACAAACTCATTTCCTCGGCAACGCCACTTTGCCTGTGCGCGTCAAGTCCGCCACCCCGAACGTCTTCATCAAGTCGAGGAATTTTTCCACTTTGCTTTCGTTGCCCGTGATCTCGATGGTGAGACTTTTGGGCTGCACGTCCACGATCTTGGCGCGGAAAATATCCGTGACCTGCATGACTTCGGCGCGCGTCGTCGAATCCACACTCACTTTGACGAGCACCAGTTCGCGATCCACGTATTCGCCGTCGCGAAAGTCATAGACCTTGATGGTGTCCGGCAGCTTGTTGAGCTGCTTGACGATCTGCTCGACCGTCGCGTCATCGCCGCGCGTGATGATGGTCATGCGCGAGGCCGTCGGGTCTTGCGTGGGCGCGACGTTCAGCGAATCAATGTTGTAACCGCGTCCGCTGAACAAGCCCGCCACGCGCGTGAGCACGCCGAACTTGTTTTCCACCAGCACTGAAATCGTGTGT
>CAZNOE010000359.1:0-6342 GCA_964574525.1 uncultured Bifidobacteriaceae bacterium | reverse complement strand
GGTCATCACGGCCGTCGGCATGGCGAAGTATCTGGGCGTGATGATTGCGGCGGTCATCATCGCGCTGGTCTTCATGCTTTTCTTCGCGGGGCGCATCAGCGATTTCATTCACAAGCATCCCTCGTTGAAAATGCTCGCCCTGAGTTTTCTGATGCTCATCGGCTGCGCGCTGGTGGCCGAAGGCTTCCACAAGGAAATCCCGAAAGGCTACATCTACTTCGCGATGGCCTTCTCCGTCGGAGTGGAATCACTCAACATCCGAATGCGCACCAGGAAAAAGCCCGCGCCGGTGGAATTGCACCAGCCGTATAGGTAATCACTGGCATTGCGAGAGATGGACGATGCAGCGCGCTACGGTATCCTTGACGCAGTTCGAGACGGCGCAGTGAAGCTGGATTGGCTCAGACGCGGTCGCGAAACGACAAAACCAGAATCCATCAAATGAAACTCATCAAATTGTTCGCCCTCGCGCCCTGCGCGTCTTCACTGCTGCTCGCCGGCTGCAAAACCTGCTGCCAGAGTGATTCCTCCGCGAAATCTTCCTGCGGCATGGCTTGCTGTGCCGACGGCAAAACCACTTGTGCTACTTGCCCGATATGCAGTGCAAAGAAGTAACCGGCTAAAATCATTCGCGCGGCCAGGGGTTCGTCTTTGGCCGCTTTTCGTTCCAGCGGAGCGCCGGTCTCCGACCCGGCTCATTGGTTAAGCGACCAACATTCAAAGCCGAACATCCAATCAACCGTCTGCGCTGAAGCATTCGATGTTGGTGGTTGGAGGTTTCCCCAACGCGCCGGGTCGGAGACCGGCGCTCCATTTACAACTCAAGCACGCGTTGCGTCAGGGCGACAATTCAATTCGGGTCACACCATAGGCATCCAGTGGCAGCCAGAGTTCTCGGGCGCTAGCGGCGTCGCCATGGCGAAGGTTGAAATTAAGACAGCCGGTCGGTGGTCCGTCGCCGACCTGACGCAGCGCGGCGGGATCGGAGTTGTCGAAAACCAACACTCGATGACTATTCAATTGTGCGGTGAACAAACCGGGGAACGACACCAGATCGGACGCGGCGTCCGGCAAGGTCACGCTGCCGAGCTTCGTGAAATTGCCGGCGCTCGATAGCGTCCAGGTTTCGAGTGTCGGTGGAACCAGGTTGGTCGTGCTGGAGAGTGTCTGCGCGCGACCGAGGAAGACATTCGTGCCGCTCATCGAAACGGGATGCGGCGAGACGTTCGACAGCGCGAGTGAATTCACCAAGTAGGCTGAGACGCCGTCATAGGCGCTGGCGTCAAGGGCCTCCGCGCCTTCGTTCCAGTTCGTCGAGGCGCGATGGAAGCCGACCGTGTAGAGCAACTCGCCGTTGTGTGAGATGCCGCGCAGCGCACCCGGAATGTTCACGGGCGGGCGCACTGTGGGATGGCTCGCGTCCGCGTAATCCACCACGTCGAGGAAGGAGCGCTGGAAGCGGGTCGGCCACCAATTAATGATCGCGAGGTTGGTCAAACTGACTGTGTTTGCAGTCTCCAATTCCACCTGCGCGTTGTGGCTCAAATATACCAGACCGTCGGTCGCCAAGGGTTTGCTGAAGTCCCACCCGCCATTGGTGGCGAGATTTATTTGAGAGAGCAGCGCGGGCGCGGTGTTGTCGCTCACGTCGAAGGCCAGCAAGCGTCCGCCACCGCCATTTTGTAGTGGGTAGGGCCTGAGCCAGCTAACGCTCATTGGACCGCCCACCAGGATTCCACCAAACGAACCGCCCCACATGGGATTGAAATTGTTTTCACGTACCGCCCAGACGAGCAGGCCGGGCCGGGGCCAAACCGGTTCGAGTTCGCTGTTCCAGCCAAGCGATGATGTGGTCGCGGCCGTCTGGCCGAGCACGCTCAGCGCGGGGAGACTCGACAAATCCACGATGGTCAACCAGAGCGTGGGGGACTGCGGGCTTGTGTCGCTGCCGTCGCCTGCGGACGGAATCCAGAACCAGAGTCCACCGTAGCTGTTCCTGGTCTGGACGAGATAAAGGCGGTTGCTCCGCACAGTCGCGCCGACGATGGGCGCGTTGGTGAGCGTGAGCGTGGTCAACACCTGGTTCGGGTCGTGGGCCGGCGCGACGCGCAAGATCGGCGCGTCTTGTGTGCCCGAGCCATCGCCGGTCGTGATTTCGATCAAGTAATCGCCCGCGATGAAGACACGATTGATCGGCCACGCGAGTTCGAGCCGGCCAGCAAGTTGCGGGAAGTCGCGGTCGGTGGCGTTCACGCTGAGCAATTCGACTCCTGAGAGCGATATGATGCGGTCGCGATGCAGCGTGGCGCGGCGCGGGGCGAGGTCGTGTTCGATGTTGCCGCGGGCGGTGAGTGAGTTCGAGCCGAGGTCAATGAGTTGCACCCACGAGCGGTAGCCGTTCGTCGTGTAGCCCTGGACGGGCAGGAGGATCAAGCCGGCGTCTTCGAGCACCGGGAAGGCTTTTTCGTCGGAGTTCGCTTCGCTGTAAGAATACCCACTGCCGAGCGGCACGCGGCTTAACAGCGCCGGCGCGCCCGCGTCAGACACGTCGAACAACGAAACCGTGGTGCGATTGGCTTCCCGGCCCACGGCCACGAGCCGGTCTCCCATCGGATGAATGTAGGTGGACCAGCCGGGCACTTGCAGTTCGCCGGAGACGGTCGGGTGCGCGGGGTCGCTGAGATCCACGACCCAGAGCGGATCAATTTGGAGAAAGGTGACAACGTAGGCGCGAGTGCCGTCGAAGCGCGTGGCAAAGAGGCGTTCGCCGTGGCCCAGTTCCACTTCGCCGAGTTTGGAGGGCGGAACTGGCGGCGAACGCGGGTCGGACAGGCGGAAGGTTTCCAGTTTGGTCACCCGCGGATTGCCGGAGACTTCGGAGATGACAGAGAGAACGCCGTCAGCCCAATTCAATTTGAATTTGTCCGCCACGCGTCCGGCGGACGCGATGGAATCGCGCGCGTTCATCGTTCCGTCGGGCGCGGTGATGTTGATCGCGTTCACGATGGAACGATGCGAGTTGGTCGGGGAGTCCGTGACGGCGAAAAGGTAAGTGTCCGTGGCATGAACGACGTTGTTGCCACCGGAATACCATAATGTGGAACGTGCGACGGGCGCGTCCGGCACGGCGAGGTCGAAGGAGGCGATTTGTGTGCCCCATTCCCAGGTGTCACCTGCGCCGGCTGGCACGGGGCGGACCATTTGTGAAGCCATGTACAGGGCCGTGCCGACGAGCCGGCTCTCGGTGATGTTGCCCGCCACCGGCAGCCTGGCGACGATGCCGGGCACGCCATTGCTCAAGGCGACGATCAATACTTCGCCGTTGGCAGAGTCCCCGCAAGCCGCGCGCGTGATGAGCACGACGTGATTGGACGAAAGCAGATACATTTGTTCGCCGACGGCCGGCAGGTTCAGTGTGCCGCGCAATGTCGCGTTGTCGGGATTCGCAACGTCAATGATTTGAAGGCCGCGGTTCTGGTTGAAGAAATAAAGCGTGTCGCCGCGCAGTCGCCAGATGTCCGATTCAACCACGTCACGCGACTCGACGGGAGTGACACCAGCCGAATCACCCATGAGCGCGAAGCCTGACGTTGGGGCGGTGGGAGCAAGCGCGAGTTGGGCGCCGAAGGTGAAGGTCGTGTAGATGGGCCAAACGGTAAGGCTCGGCCAGAAGCCGACTGGCCCGGAGACGGGCTGTGGGTCGAAGGAATTGGCGCCCGTGTAGTAGGATGCCGGGAGCGGTTCGGTCGCATCCGCGCGCACGCGAAAGTACGCGAACTCAGCCGAACGCGGCAGGCGGAAAGTAATCGTGCCGCCCTCCCTGCCGCCGCGTTGCACCGCCACCGGCACCCATGCGCCGTTGCGCAGGCGGTCGCGGGATTCGAGCAGGACGCGCGAGCGGCCCGGCGGAATATGCGCGGTGACGACGAGGTTCGTGGGTTCAACCTGGATGGATTGAATGACGGGGAAATCAGCGCGGGCGGACGCGGTGAAGATCAACGGGGCCAGGCCAGCCAGCGTGCGGAAAGTGGTCTTGGGTTTCATGGAGAATGCTCGTTGTTGTCCGGCTTGATTTGATCAAGGAGGCGTGAGTCCGGGCAGGGGAAACTGGCCAATCACATTCGATGAGCCGGAGGAAGTTCCAGCGGTAACGGTGAAGTTCCTCGCGTCCAGAGTTGCGTTTGAGAATGGGATCGCCACCACAAGGGGATTATTTCCAAGTACGGCGGAGCCGAGGAGATGAAACCCTTGGCTGGAATTTCCGGTCCAAAACGTCAGATCGCTGCCGGTCGCCACGACCGACGAGTCGAACGCCAGAACCATGTTGGTGCCCGAAACGAATCCCGGAATTGCATTGCTGGAAACAGATGCCAGCGATGGTGGCTCCGACGTGCTGGCCGGCTCCGTTCCAATCTGCGACTGAAGGTTGATCGGAGCTGTCGTTTCGTTGGTGCCGGGATGAAGGTCCACAAAATCAACCCCGCCATGGTTGGCTTGTGTGGAACCGGACTGGGTGCTCCCGGGTGTTTGCAGCCAACCCAATTCGCGCGCCATGGCCAGGAAGAGCGCGCGCTGCAACTCCGGTGAAGGTATTGCATTGGTAGCGCCCGCGCTGCCACCGGAAGTTGGCCCCAATTGGAAAAATTTGGGCCGGCTGGATTCGGACAACAGCGCCTGCTGTTGCGTCAGCACCTGGGACAAATGCGTCACCTGCTTTTCCAATTCCGCATTCTGCAAACGGAGCGCGCCAATCTCCCTCGTCACCGCCAGTGGATTGGCTTGAGGTGATCGCCGTTCCGTGTGGGTTACATTTCGCGGTTGGGGTGTTACGCCGCCGGTTTCCGTCCGCGCGGAATCCGTGGGCATTCCGCCGGGTTGCACGTTGACCTCTGAAGCAAGCGGTACTGGCGCAACGTCCGGCGAGCCGGCCCGACCCGCCCAAAGTGCGTAGAGCAACCAACCGACCAGGCACGCTGCTGCCGCCGCCCAACCGTTGTGCAGCCAGCCAAACCAAAACGAGGCATTCATCACACGCGGCTTGGTTTCTTCGGTTACCGCCTTTTCGATCCGTTCCCAAACCTGTTTTGGCGCGCGCCGCTGGGGCGACGCCATCGCGACCGCCACCGCGCCTTCCTCGAGTTCGCGAACCAGCGCGCGCAACTCGGCGGACTGTGCGAGGCGGGCCTCGAATTCGCCGCGCCCGGCTTCGGTCAGCCGGCCCAACACGTAGAGGGTGGCTTCGTCTTCGAGTAAGTGAAGGTCAGACATGGTGATCTTTCAGTGCCTTGCGCAAGGAGAGCAGGCCGCGACGAATCCGGGCCTTGATGGTGCCGAGCGGTTCGCCAACGGCGCAGGCGATTTCCTCATGCGTCCAGCCACGAAGAAAAGCGAGTTGGAGTGCGCGCCCCTGATCTTCCGGCAGACCATTCAGAGCTGTGGCACAGGCGGCGGCGAGTTCGTCCCGCTCCGTCTGTCGCGCTCCGTTGATCCCCTCGACTTCGAGCGACGCCACTTCGCGTTCAAACGCCGCGTGAGTGGCGCTGCGACGCGACCGCGACCGGAGCCGGTCCAGCGCCAGCCCGCGCGCGATCATGATCATCCACGCCATCGGCGAAGAGCGCCCCGGATCGTATTTGTGGGCACGCCGCCAGACCTGGACAAACGTATCTTGCATGACTTCCTGCGCTTCCATCTCGTTGACGAGCATCCGGACGAGCAGCGAATAGATCAGGCTGCCACGGCGACGGTAGAGCGCCGCGAGTGCGTGCTGGTCTCCGCCGGCAATACCCGTCAGCAGGCGCGCGTCCTCGCGCACCTCCACCGCCTCGTGTAATTCGTCGGGGTGACCGCCGCCCGGAAATCGCACTACCTGGTTTTCAGCCGTTTCCACGCTGCTCGGATTGATTCTGTCGTCATTGTATCCGCCACCCGGGCGGTTTTGGATGCAGGAATTTGCGCCATTCCGTGAGATGAAACCTCAGCTTGGTGAACCATTCGCCCCTCTGTCCGGTGGATCAAAGCGCCAGCAGCAGCTTCTTGATTTCCTTCAATCGCACCGTGGCGCCTTTCTTGGTCAGGCGCGGAAATGTTCCGCCGAGCATGATGAAATCGCCGTGGCGGTTTCGCAACTGTCACAACACGCCGACTATTCGTCAGGTGGATTGGCTTCCGGCACGGCGCGGTAGAATCGGTGTGGCAACTCGTCGCCGTCCGGGTCAACGAAATGGATCGCGCCGTCAGTCACCCTGTTCGTGCATAGGACCGACCAGTGGACCAGGTTCGTCGAACACTCGATTCGCCACCACGTGCCGTTGTCTCCCGGCCGCATGATGTGGAAATTGC
>CAZNOE010000358.1:0-6354 GCA_964574525.1 uncultured Bifidobacteriaceae bacterium | reverse complement strand
CGTTCCAGACCGCTTTGAGGTAGTCGGCGCGTTTGTTCTGGTATTTGAGGTAGTAGGCGTGTTCCCAAACATCCACGCCGAGAATGGGTTTGCCTTCGCAGCCGGCGACAGCCTTGCCCATGAGCGGATTGTCCTGGTTGGCAGTCGAGACGATTTCGAGTTTGCCGCCGTTGGAAACGAGCCAGGCCCAACCGCTGCCGAAACGGCCCAGGCCTGCGGCTTCAAATTTCGCCTGAAAATCCGCGAACGAACCGAACGCGGCCTTGATGTCGTCGCCGAGTTTGCCGCTGGGCGCGCCGCCGGCTTTCGGGCCGAGGATTTTCCAGAAGAAGGAGTGATTCCAATGGCCGCCGCCGTTGTTGCGGACAGGGCCGCGAATATTGTCGGGGACGGAGGCGATTCCGCGCACGATTTCATCGAGCGATTTGCTTTCGATCGGCGAGCCGGCGATGGCCTTGTTGAGATTGTCCACGTAAGCCTTGTGATGGCGGCCGTGGTGGATTTCCATCGTCGCCTTGTCAATGTGCGGCTCAAGCGCGTCGGCTGGATACGGAAGAGAGGGTAGTTCGTGTGCCATAGGTTTTTAGTTCGTTGAAGGTTTGCTGGCAAAACATCGCGTTGCATTTCAATTCTCGTGACCGGGCGCACTTTAACGGAGAAGGTGCGCAAGCGCAAGTATCCAGAGGCAATGCCGGTTTCTTCCCAGAACTTCAATTTGTCCAGAGGCAATTCAGCACAACGCTTGGTCACGAATTCACGGTCGAGGAATGAAAGCAGGTTGCCTGCTTTCGGGCCTGCGTCGCGGTCAAGCAACACTCGATAAATCGCCTTGAATGCCGTTGGTTGATCAATCGGTGTGAGACGCGCGGCGCTGAAGACCGCTACCTGCAAGGCATCGCCCGTCCATTGCGCCTGTGGCAGGAGGTCGGCAAAGGTGTGCAAGAAACCGCGCGGCGCAGCGGTGAGCTCCTGCGCGCGCACGGGCAGAGTTTCCTGCAAGCGAGTCTTTTCCTCCTCGGTCGCGTAGTTCGTCAGCCAGTAGTTTGCGGCGCGAATGCGGAAGTCGAGATGCTTGCGTTCCAGTTCGGTGAAGGGCGAGCCTTTCCGCTTTTCCAACTCTTTCACGGCATCAAGGTGCGGCATTTGGATGAGCGCGGTGACGAGTTGAAAATCAGCAACCCAATAGTCCGCCTCCGGCGTCACGCAGGACAATTCATAAACGCGCTTGTCGTCCGCCGTCACTTTCGGGCCGTGGAAATAGCGGTGATGAAAGCGATCAAACTCGTTGAAAACTTTGATGATGTGAACTTCCGTCGGCTCGAAGTTGACATGCTGCCGGGGCGGCGTGCGAATCATCAGAAAACGCAGAATCTCCGGCGGCAGAAAATCCGCCAGGCCGCGCGAGGAAACGCCCAGACCTTTGCTCGAACTCATCTTCGCGCCGCCGACGAGGAAAAGTCGTAAGGACAGTTGAGCGGCGGCTCTTGCCTAAAGATTGCGCGCAAAGAGGCCATCGCTACGTCGCGCGAACCTCCTTTGGTGCTGTGATCCTGGCCCGCGCCTTCAATGGTGACGGGGAATGTTTTCCACTTCGCGCACCATTCGAGTTTCCACGGCAGTTTGCCATTGCCGTCGAAGGGAGACATCTTGCCGCGATGACCGCAACCGCGCGCCCACTTTCACGAGATCGGGCCTGCACTCGTAAGTGACTTCCTTGCCATCGTAAGCGGTGACTTCCGTCGTGCCAATGCGGCCGCACTTTTCGCAGATGACCTGAAACGGATGCCAGGTGTCCGGACGCTCCGCTCCGCTGACCTCCTTGTAGATGCGGCGAACGACGTCGGCCTTGCGAAGAATCGCGTCAATTGGCCGTTGAATTTCCCAGCGCGATAAATGTCGCGCATCCGGTAAAACTCCGGCTGCACGCCCAATTGTGCGAACACACTGAAGAATTCAGAGATGAAATGCTCCGCCATGTCGGTGGCCTTTGAACCGGGCGGTGGCGGCGTGTTGCACAACGGCGCACTTAGATATTTTTCAAAGTGTTCCGATTGCCCGTACGGGATTTCATCCACAGGGTCGTAATCATCCACACCGAACAAATAGCGGACAGGCACGCCCTTGGCCTTGAGCGTCCGGTAAATAGCATCGTGAATCAGCGGCCCGCGCAATGCGCCCACATGAGCGCGGCCCGAAGGCGTCTTCGAGTCGTTGATGGTCTGTGGCCCTTCGAGTTTTTCGACTAATTGGTCACACCAAAACATAATTTGAAATTCCTTGCATCAATTTTCAATTCTTTGTCGTCGCCAGTTCCTCCTCGAAATCCACAATCTCTTTAATTTGAACCAAGAACCAGCGGTCTATTTTGGTCAGGCCAAAGATTTCCTCAATCGTGAATCCCGCCCGCAGCGCGTGACGAATGAAAAAGATTCGTTCCGCATTCGGCACTGAAAGTTTTCTGGAAATCACGTCGCGCGGGAGGATGTCGCGGTCGCCATAGACTTCCATGCCGATGCGCCAGGGTTTGCCGTCGCCGCCCAGGCCGCTGCGGCTGGTCGCGCACGGTCACCGTGTCTCCAGCGAGCGCAGGCATTTTTGCAGGCTTTCCTTGAACGTGCGACCGATGGCCATCGCTTCGCCCACGCTTTTCATCTGCGTGGTGAGCGTGGGGTCGGCTTGCGGGAATTTCTCGAAGGCGAAGCGCGGAATCTTGGTGACGACGTAATCAATGCTCGGCTCGAAGCTCGCGGGGGTTTCGCGCGTGATGTCGTTCTTGAGTTCGTCGAGCAGGTAGCCGACGGCGAGTTTGGCGTCGAGAATCACCAACTCGACAATGCAATCCAAAGCAAATAGCCTTTGCCGCAATCAGTGAATTACATCCACCAGATCATCAGCTTCATCCGAAAGGCTCAGGAAATTGCTTCTCTGAACGGGCTGCGAAACATCCTCCAGCCCGGACTCGTGAAAGAACTCGTCGTGGCAGACATCCTCGGCCACGAAGTGCATCGAACGAAACACGAACCCGATGCCTACGATCCAAAAGACCCATCTCGGCAATTCGAATATCTTTCATGCTTTGTTGGCGGAACATTTCAACTGGATCGAATGTTCAAATCGCCGGCGGACAAGCGCGCGAAGTCGCTGAGCCGCATCAAACGCAACACCGCCATTTACTGTGCGGTTTTTGATGAAGACAGTCCGCTTGATGTCGTCATCATTTACGAATTACCGGTGGATGTGATGTTGCGAGAAGCGGAAAGGCAACTGGACGCGAGCCGAAACGAAATCTCTCACGTCGGCTTCACCATTAAGTGGGCACAACAGCACGGAAAAGCTGTTTACACCAAGCAGGCTTGAGCAGTAACCGGGCGTCCATCTCTGCCAACCGTTGAAAGCTCAAACAGGCTTTCCGAGGATTCATCACCGTTGTCTGCTTTGGCCATCCGCTTTTCCGCGATGTGGCAATAGTCCGAATTGATCTCGCACGCGACGAACCGCCGCTGCAATCGCTGGCAAACCACTGGCACAGTTCCCGAGCCGCAGAATGGATCAAACACCAAGTCGCCCGGATTGGAACTGGCCTTGACGATCCGTTCCATGAGCTTTTCCGGCTTCTGAATCGTGTTTAGCAATTCGCGGCTGACCAACTCCTTCGACTTGTAAGTGAGTTGCTTGATGTCGCCCCACACGTTGCCGGGATTCTTGCCGTCGGGATGAAAAACTGTTTTGCCGAATTTGCCATTGCGCACGGACGGCACGCGCTCGCAGCGCAGCCGATGCTCCAGTTCCACGAGTTGCGGAACGCGGATCGCGTCGAGATTGAACGTCTTCGCCTTGCCCTTGGTGAAGTAGCAGATCACATCGTAATTGTTCGTGTAGGAAATACGTCCCTGCGCCAACCGGCTTGGCTGATACCAAACAATTTTTGACTGCAACGTGAGAAACGAGCGGTAATCTATGAAATCAATGCAGTCTGGCTTGCCGAACAAGTAAGCCGCGCCACCGGGTTTGAGCAGCCGGGAAAAGGATTTCAACAGGTCGAGGTTGAAATGCTGGATGTCCGCCACGTTGTCCCAGTCATGCGTCGTGACCGCGTAAGGCCCATCGCAAACGATGAGGTCAACCGACGCCTCGGGCAGTTCGCGCATGAACGAACGCGCATCGGTCTGGTGAATTTTGCCGACGACTGAATCAAGCTTGCGCATGACGGTTTTGTAGCACACAAGCCGCGCGTTTGAAACCATCTAAGCACACAGGGAGTCTTTGCGAAAGTTGGTTCAACGCTCGCCCTCATCCCGGCCTTCTCCCCCGGGGAGAAGGAGAATCGTTCGCCGGTTTCTTGGAATGTTGTGAGTCGGCGATTGGCGGATGCGCGTCAAATAATCGGACGACGGGCGACGGCTGTTCCCTCTGCTTGGGGAGAGGGTCAGGGTGAGGAAGGACGTGACTAAATTATTCGCCAGCAGCCCCGGCGGGGCGACATCTTTGTAGAATCCGCGATGGAAATGAATTCAAGCTCCGTCAGGAGCGGAATATGCCGCCCCGACGGGGCTGGGGAATTTTGTGGCGTGGGTGGCTACAAAGATTTCGCTCCTGACGGAGCTGCGGAGCGCTGGTCTGCAACCTGCAGAGGCGAAGGCGAGGAACTATACCTTTCGCAGTTCTGCATGAATTGAGGCCAAGTCTGTTCGCAGAGAAATTAGGCTCTCAAGATTTCGAATCAAACAATCCCTCCCTTGTAGATGCGGGTCGCCCCCACTTCGCAGACCCGCCAGCCTTTGTTGAAGTTGGCTGACGGTCTCAGAATCGATCTGCCCCAGTTGATGGAATGTGCGCAAATGGCTTTCCTCTTCGCGTATGAGAAGCACGATAGCGTCGAGTCGTGAACTAAGCGTCATGATAGTAAGTTGTCTCCGCAAGGCAGCTTCTGTTTGCTCTTGAGCAGTTGCGGTGCGCGTTAATTCCGTTCGGGTCAGTGCGAGTTCCTCGCGTTGTAAGCGAAGCTCGTTGCTTTGAATCAGAAGCTGCTGGCGCTGTAGATAAATTGCGACCGCCAACCCAAAAAAACCTAGACCGGAAAAGAAGGCATTTAGCGCACCAAACGCATCCCCAAACACTCCTACTCCAGGTTCAATCTGTTGACACCAAGCAAAGCATCCATAGCCAACGAAAATTAAAAGATAAACGATGAACCCTGCTATCAAGTATTTCTTTATCCCTCCCAAATCTGTTGCGGGATCGCTTTCAAGTTTGGGTTCGCCACTCGCGTGTTCGATGACGGTTGGACGGGTTGAGTTCATTGCCGTTAAGAGTTTAGAGACATCAATTCTTCGCCGCCACCAATTCTTCCTCAAAATCAACAATCTCTTTTATCTGCACCAGAAACCAGCAGTCAATTTTCGTGAGGTTGAAAATCTCCTCGATGGTGAAACCGGCGCGGGGAGCATGGCGGCTGAAGAAGACTTCGCCCACGCTTTTCATCTGCGTGGTGAGTGTGGGTTAACTTGCCGAATTTTCCAGACCTGCGATAGAAACTTTGGCGGAATACACCTGATGAAAAGCCGCTCCATCATCTTGCCCCAGAAGTATTGAATAGTGAACGCAAGTCCTCCGACGATAGTTATAGCCAAAAGAGCAATTAAACCGTTAACCCACATCCAAACGATGCCGTAGAACCCACCATCAGGAAATTTGGAACGAGCCATGAAAATTGATTCGGCCTTCGGATACAGAAACATCCAGAACTGAAGAAAGAATCCAGCAACTAAGACGGGTAAAAGGTAAACCAGCCAAAACAAAGCGGATACTGCCAGCCGACATAAAAGCGCACATAAGCGGGAAATGATGTCGAGTAATTCTTCAATGAATGTCGGCTCGTTCATTGCCTTGCTTATCAGTTCTTCGCCCCCGCCAGTTCCTCCTCGAAATCCACAATCTCTTTAATCTGCACCAAGAACCAGCGGTCTATCTTGGTCAGTTGGAAAATTTCTTCAATCGTGAATCCCGCCCGTAGCGCGTGACGGATGAAAAAGATTCGCTCGGCGTTCGGGACGGAGAGTTTGCGGGAAATCACGTCGCGCGGCAGGATGTCGCGGTCGCCATAGACTTCTGTTCCAATCCGCCACGGCTTGCCGTCGCCGCCGAGCCCGCTGCGCCCGATTTCGAGGGAGCGGAGACATTTCTGGAGGGATTCTTTGAAGGTGCGCCCGATGGCCATTGCTTCACCGACGGATTTCATCTGGGTCGTCAGGGTCGGATCGGCTTGGGGAAATTTTTCAAACGCGAACCGGGGGATTTTCGTCACGACGTAATCTATGCTCGGCTCGAAGCTCGCGGGGGTTTCGCGCGTGATGT
>CAZNOE010000357.1:0-6360 GCA_964574525.1 uncultured Bifidobacteriaceae bacterium | reverse complement strand
CCGCCGGGCGACGTCTATTCGCTCGGCGCGATTCTGTATCATCTGCTCACGGGCCGCCCGCCGTTTCAAGGCGAGACGATCCAGGAAATTCTGTTGCAGGTGCAGAACACCGAGCCGGTCACACCGCAGCGGTTGAATCCGAGTGTGCCCGTGGATTTGCAGACGATCTGTCTCAAATGTCTTCAAAAGGAACCGTCGGGTCGCTACGACTCTGCGCGCGAACTGGCGGAAGACCTCGCGCGGTTTCTGGCGAACGAACCAATCCGCGCGCGGCCTATCGGCTGGCCCGGTCGGCTCACGCGCTGGTGTCGGCGCAAACCGGCTCTGGCTGCGTCATTGGGTGTCGTCGGCGTCTTGCTGCTGGTCGTGGCCATTGGCTCGCCGATTGCCCTGGTTCGCATCGAACGCGCGAGAGAACTGGCCGAATCGGCGCGTATCCGTGCCGAATCAGCCGAGCGTGACACCCAACAGCAGTTATATGCGGCGTTGCTGGAACAGGCTCGCGCCACGGTTCGCAATGGCGAGATGGGACACCGCGTCCGCGCCCTCGACGCGCTGCGTCGGGCTGGAGCGATTTCCAACACCGTTGAACTGCGCCGCGAAGTGTTCGCCGCGCTGGCCTTGCCCGACTTGCGTTTTGAGCGGGAACTGCCCTACGGAGCCAAGTTCACGATGCACTCGTTGGATCCGGGATTTGAGCGGATCGCCGTGTGCAATGGAAACGGGCCGGTCGAAATCCGTTCGACCGCCGACCTCCGCTTGCTGGCGACGTTGCCCGCCAGCACCAACCGCCCGGCCTACAATAATGCCCAATGGAGCGACGACGGAACATTCCTGGCTGTGAAGCGCGATTACGATCCGGTCGGCTGGCGCGCGGATTGGGAGGTGTGGAATGTGGCGGGCGCCCGGCGCGTGTTGCTGCTCCGCAACGTGCCTCGAACATCGTTCTCGTTTCGGCCACGTTCGCACCGCGTGATGGTCGCGCATGAACGGGAGGTCACGGTTTGGGATCTGGACAATGGCGCAAACGAGAACCGGTTTCAACTGCCTGCCGTCCCAGACCAACTGCTTTACTCGCCGGAAGGTGAGCGTTTCGCCGCAGTCTTTGAGGGCGGTGAAGTCTGGAGGGTGTCGGTGTACGAAGCCACCAACGGTGCAGTGCTGACGTCACAGACCTTTTCCCGGCAGGTGCATTTGATTTCGTGGCATCCCTCCGGGCGGTGGCTGGCCGTGCCCGATGCCGGCGGAAACGTCAACGCCATGGATGCCCAGACCGGCCAGTTGCGCTTGCTTGGCCGACACAAAGTGGACGCTGTCCAGGCGAGGTTTAGTCCTGACGGCGCGTATCTTATTAGCGGGGGATGGGATAACGAGTTGATCTGCTGGGATGCAACGGCCCTGCGGCGGGAGTTCACAATCAGCTTGAGTAGCTTCATCATGCAGTTCGACGCGGGCGGAAGCCGATGCGGTGTGGCCACTTCGTCCGGCGTAAGGTTGCACGCGTTCGAGCGGCCCTCCGGCCACCGCGAATTTGGGGAAGATCTGGGCACGCACCTGGAGCACGGGGCATTTTCGGCCGATGGCCGGTGGCTCGCGGCGTCGGCGGAGAACCAAATGGGATTGTGGGACTTGACGACTGATGGTCCCGGCGTCCTGGTAAAAAAAGGCTTCGAAGCGGTTCCGCGCTTTGCCGCGAATGGCCGGGAACTCTTTGCCAGTCGCAGCAATGCGCGCGATACAGACGCATACCGTTGGAGAATTGCCCCCGCAACCAATGCCGGTGCGCCGCCGCAGTTGTCACCCCTTCCGCTGCACAAGCCGCAGGGTTTCTCTTTTCTTACCGTGCATTCCAACTCCGTCGCGATTACCGGTTCAAAAGGTTCCCGGCTGGTGGCTGGCGACCAAATTGAGGCAGGCCCGGATGGTTGGTTACCCACCATCGCCGGCCTTAATGCCGTTTCACCGGATGGACGTTGGCTGGGCATCTACCAGCCGTTTGGAAAGTCGGTTTACGTTTACCGGTTGCCGGGCATGGAACGCGTGGCGACGCTGCCGCACCCGGGCAGCATCGCGGAGTTCAGGTTTTCACCCCATGAAGATGAAGTCACAGTCGCTTCGCGCGCCGGAGTGGAATTCTGGAGCACCCGGACGTGGGAGCGAACGCGGGCGCTGACAAATTTCACGCGAATCCTCTATCCGCCTGACACTCGCACTTTGTGGCTTCAAAAAGACCCTCGCACGGCCGGCCTCTACGACCGGCGCACGTTAGAGCCGCTGCTGCTGCTGCCGACCGATATGATGCCACTGGCCGCCAGTCCGGATGGAAATCACATCGCCGTGAGCGTGGCCGGGCGGCGGTTGCAGGTCTGGGATTTGGCGGCGCTGCGGCGTCAATTCCGCGAGTTGGGTCTGGATTGGACGGAAGCAAAATTGGAATCGCGCTGAGAACCAGGCCGCACGGATTTCGCCCAGCGCGAGGTGGTTTCACGGAGTTCCAGATTTCTCGTAATCCTCGGGCGTTTTTTCTTCTTAATCCATTGGTGACCCAATGTGCCCGGAAACCAATTATCAGCATGAAAGCCTGCGTTGCAGCCATTTTAGCAAACCTGAGAGCAAATGACGTTATGAAAAGTTACCCTGTATTTCCCCGGCAGCGGATCGTCGGTCTGAATCCGTTGGTGAAGATTGTTTTTTTGCGCCTCCTGCTCGTGTCCGCACTATGCTGCCTGGCCTTGCCGGCCAGCGCCGCGACCCGTAGCTGGACCGGGGATGCACCCCAGGTTAACGGGTTTAGTTATTGGAGCCACCCTGACAACTGGAGCCCGAATGGTGTGCCGCAAAACGGAGAAGACCTGTGGTTTAGCGACCCGTTCAGCCCTGATCTGGCGATGATCAATGATCTGACCAATCTGACGGTCCGGTCCTTGGGATTCGCCATCGGTGACATCGGCGATGCCAGTGTGCATTTATACGGCTACCCGGTGGGGGTCTCCTACGGGATTTTCAACACCTACGACTTTGAATGTCAGGTTTACATCCACTGCGACGTGAAACTGGCGGGCAATGCCACATTCGCCACCGGTGCCAGCGATATGATTCATAGTTTTACGGAGGAGCAAACAATGCACCTCATCGGCCTCATTGACTTAAACGGGCATAATCTACTGTTGTCGGCGGAATCTACGGCCGGCGAGGAAGGGCGTTTGTACGTTGAAGGTGGCATCACAGGAAACGGCAACGTCGTGGCAATCGCTGGCGGACAGTTTGGAGCAAGTTACCTTGAGGGCAGTGTTGAGTTCAAAGGGACAGGAAGCAGTTTCTCCGGCACGTTCACCCTTAATTCCAGACCTGGTTCGGAAATCCTACTCAACGTGTCCTCGGGCGTCGTGGTCAACGACCTCCTGATCGTGACCAACGTCGGCACCGTGAAACTCGCCCGGCCGGAGCAAATCGGGGACGGCGCGACGGTGCGCCTCAAGGAAGGCGCGGCGCTGCAATTGAACGGCTACAATGAGACATTTCAAAATCTGGAATTGATCACTGACTCCAACGATTCCCGGCCCGCCGTACTGGACGCTGGCAGCGGCACGCTCTCGTTGCAGGGAAACATCACGGCTACTTGCAACAACAGCGCTCAGACACCCGCCATCAAGGGCAAACTCAACCTGCTCTCCGGTTCGCATGACATTAATGTCAGCGGCTCGGTTTATGAGGGTTTGGATATGCAGGCGCAGATGCTCGGCTTCGGCAATTTCAGCAAGTCCGGCAATTCCGCCCTCCTGCTCCAGTCCAGCAACAGTTTCAACTCCAGCATTACCATTCTCCAAGGCGTCCTCGACGTGCGCACCAATCATGCCTTGGGAGACATCGCGGGCAGCACCACCATTGCCGGAGGCAATTTGACGCTGCGCAATGTGGCCATCGGCGAGGAGTTGCTCTTCGCGCTGGGGCCGGGTGGCGGCGGCGAGATGACCGGCGCAGCGCTCGCCAGCATTGGCGTTTCGTCCTGGGCGGGGCAGGTGGCGCTTTACACCAATCTCATCGTAACGGGCGGCGACATGACCTTCACCGGCCCAATCTCAGGAACGGGCGGCCTTGGTTGTTTCAGCAGTGGAACCATGCGACTCGGCGGAACGCTGGCCAATACCTATACCGGCACGACGCTGGCGCGCTCTCCGCTGGTCGAATTCAACAAGCCTTACGATGTGAAAGCATTCTCCGGCCCGTTGATCGTCGGCGGACTGTCGGGCGGACCTTCCGAGGCGCGCTGGCTGAATTACTATCAGAGTCCCGGAACGCTGCTCACGCTCTACGCCAATGGTTTCGTCAACCTGACCAACAACACCGAGCGGTTCAGTTCGATCACTTTCAACGGCGGCCAGATTGACAGCGGGCCCTTCGGAATCTGCACGCTCGGCAGCCCATTCAACACCAACGCGAGTTATCTCACCGTCAACGCCGCCAACACCCCAGCCACCATCAACGGGTTCTTACAGCTCGCGGGCGGGGCCGCGCGGATCACTGTCGCCAATGGCGTCGCCGATCCCGATCTGCTGATCAATGCGGGCGTGGTTGGGGGCGCGCCGCAGATTATCAAGCAAGGCCCCGGCACGATGCGGCTTGCCGGCGTGGGCACCTACACCGGCGACACGCTGGTGAATGAAGGCATCCTGGATGTCGCCAACAACGCCGCGCTCGGCAGCGTGAACTTCGGGACGATCGTCAACGCAGGGGCCAGCCTCCGGCTCAACACCTTTGGCACCGTGCCGGAAAGTTTTGCCCTGTTGGGCACCGGCGTTGGCGGGCACTGACGGCGCAATTCACGTCACCGGCAACCCGACTGTGACGGGTTCGATCTTTCTCAACGGTCCTTCCACGATCAACGTCGCGCCGGGTGCCGGCTTGGCCGTTGACAACAGAATCGGCGGCACCGGGCCGCTCACCAAAACCGGTCCGGGCAATTTGTTTTTGGGCGGCGTTTCCGGCGGCGTGGGCAACAATAATTATTCCGGCAGCACCATTGTCACTGCCGGGACGCTTTACCTGTCCAAGAATCAAAATGTTCTCTCTGTGCCCGGCCCGCTCGTGGTGGGTCCGGCCACGGCAGCCTCACCCGCCACCGCGCGTTTCAGTCGCACTGGCACGATGCCTGCCGCCGGCACCGTGACGGTGAATGCCAATTCGTTGCTCGATCTCTTCGGCAACAATCAAACGCTCGCGTCGTTGAACCTGAACGACGGCGGCGATGTGCAGACCGGCACGGGCCAACTAAACTTTGTGGCGGGCGGCGTTGTGACCGTGGGCACATTGAACGCACCGCAAGTTGGCCTGCTCGCCAGTTCCTCCATCAGCGGCAAGATCGGGCTTCCGGTGCTGGACTATCTCACGTTCAACGTCGGCGGCTACGGCGCCGCACCACTCGTGCCCGACGCGGAACTGGTCATCCCGGCGCTCATCAGCGGCGGCGGCAACATCATCAAGAACGGGGCGGGCACCATGCTCCTGAGCGGGGCGAACACGTTCAATGACTCGCCGCCGTTTGCATCCGGCGACTTGTTGATCTACGGCGGCATCGTCATCGCCGCCAACTCGGGCGCGCTCGGCGGCACGGCGGGTTGGACCCTGGTTTACAACGGTGCCCGCCTCGCGCTGGTCGGCAACATCACCATCAACAACGAAACGCTGTATTTGAACAGCACCAACACCACGACGCTGGACAATCCCGGCGGACACAACATTTGGCTCGGTCCCATCATCCAAGCCCGCGACAGCAGCATCGAGGTGAATCTGGACTGGTCACTTACCGTGGCGGGAACGGTGAGCGGCACAGGCAGCCTCACCAAAAAGGGCGCTGGTTTGCTCCGGCTCGGCGGTTCGGCCAATAACACCCACTCGGGAGACACCTTCGTGGATGCCGGCTCCCTTTGGTTGACTAAGTTTCCAAACATGCAAGCCGTGCCCGCCAATCTCATCATCGGCCGGCCCGAGGGCGGAACTCCGGCCACTGTCATGCACGTGAACTCCGACCTGATCGGGGGGGATGTCACGGTGAACAACGGTGGCCTGCTCAACCTGAACGGCTATACCGAAACGATCGGCAACCTGACCCTCAACGGCGGCGGCGACGTGCAGACCGGAGCGGGAACGCTCCATATAGTTATCGGCCTCTACGTCAATACTGGCAGCTTCGCTGATCAGTCGGTGATCTCCGGGCGGTTGGGACTCTATCCCGGCACGATTCACTTCACCGTTGGTCCGGGATTGCTCGGACCGGGCGTTGCCGATTGTTTGATCAGCGCGACCATCGTCCAGTATTCGACGACCGCCGGCTTGCAGAAAAACGGCTCGGGGGTGCTCCAG
>CAZNOE010000356.1:0-6367 GCA_964574525.1 uncultured Bifidobacteriaceae bacterium | reverse complement strand
GATTAGTCTCCTTTTGATCGCACACAAAAGTCTCCTTTTGAAAACTACACGACATCGAAGGAATCGCTCGTTGCCTTCTGGCTCGACGCTCCCCAGAATCTTGTCGGCGTCAACCTGGTTGCGGTCGGGACACTGGATTCTTGCCGTCGTCGCCGCGTGAAGTCTTTCGACCTGCTGCTATCATCGCGGGCGCGGCGGCGATTGTCCTGGCACACAATCATCCTTCCGGCAACCCGGAGCCAAGCAAGGATGACATCGTGGCGAGTCGCCGGTTGCAGGAGGCGGGAGATATTCTCGGGGTGCCGTTGCTCGATCACGTCATCGTCGGCAGACGGTCACGGCGGCATCCGTCGGGCCTGAGCAGTTTGCTTGCGATGCGTTTCCTCGGCGTCCGCGAGTAGGGGCGGGGGGTGTCGGTTTGCAACGGTCGTTGGAAAACACGATGGGTCTCGGCGAATGCGGATTTTGCTGCAAAGGACCGGGAGCGATTTGGCTTCACTGGTGACTTCGCCAGATGTAGAAGGGCCGACATGAAAGAACCATTCCCATTCCCCAAAAGCCTCTGGCTATTCACAACACTGCTGCTTGGTGGGTGCGCAACGTATTCAACACAAAATCCCAGCGCGCAAAAAGCTGAACACGGCCCAAACGGAACAATCGCGTATCATGTGCAGGTGGAGTCCTCGACGCCTGGAGCGCGTATCGAGGTGAATGAAGATTACATCGGAAAAACGCCGCTGACGTTGACCATTTTTGGCGACAAGGACGGGACATTCCACAATTTTGGGAGCAAGGATTATGTCATTCGCGCCTTTCCAGTAACCACGAACCAATTCCCGCAGACCAAGGTATTCCGCACGGGCGGTTGGTTCTCAGACGAAGACCGGATACCAGGCCGCATCTATTTTGACATGGAGCAACAGGGTATTGGCTTCTCAATTGATCTGAAGCCTCGATACTGAATCCAACTCAACACCGGAGAAACCATGAAACACACAAAAACCATCGTTCTGCTCGCCACGATCATGCTCGCGGCGCTCTGCATCTTTCGCATTTTTGCTGCCGAGACCGCTGCACCATCGCGATGCGAATACGCGACGATTCGCTGGGGAGGAAAGGAGAACACGCACATCATCCTGCCAGGTGGGCAAGTGGAATTCGTCGGCGCAGAGCTACGGAAAGCACCAAGGGTGGACCGGGCCGACGACCGCGCTTTCTTTATGAATCTCGCGATGAATGGGCTAACCAAAGAGGGCTATGAGTTCGCCGGCATGACGAACGACGAAATCGTGATGAAGCGCAGCGTGGCGAAGTGACGGCGGGGGTCATCAACCCGGCGCGGGGCGCAATGTGGGGATAGACGCGAAACTCAGCGGGCGGCAAGCTGTAATCGTCCCGGCGGGAGTGAATGAACACGACGTTGAAAGCATTGCGTCCATCCTAGAGCGGCGGGCGCGGCGTGGCTTGCGTGCCGAGGTCAATGGGAGCGGACGCGGCGGTTTCAGGAAAAGATGGCGCATGGCTCAAAAATCAATTTCGGGAAAAATCGCCGGAAAGTTCGCCGCGCATCGTGTGGCAGACACCGCAGAAGTATTTGAATGCGGCCATGCCGCCTTTGGGCTTCCGCGACAGAGAAACCCAAAGGGCTTCAGTCAACTTTTCCGGTGGCAGGCGCAGCGCAGAGCATGACAGCGGGCTTGTAGGCGCTCGGGAAAGTTCAAACCACGTCCGCACGTGCTCCAGGACTTCGTTCGCCGCTCCGCGGGATTTTCTATTCATGGATGCCTAAAAACACCGCCCAGAGTTAGCTTTCAGGATTTTCTCTCGCTCTAGCACCTTCCGAATGTCTTCAAATCTCGATTCAATCCCGCCCTTCGGAAATCGAATTTGTCCAAGACCATGAATATTCGAAAACTCGGTGCAGCCTTCTTCAAGCAAAATGATTGCCTTTCGGAATTCCAGTCGCCCTTGGAAAAGCCCAATTTCATGCACCACGTTCTCTCTCGCCCGCTTGCTGCCGTCAGACTGCGCGTCCTCGCCGGTCATCACGAGAAATGCAAAGCCGGCGCGGTCGAGCAGTTCCAAGAGACGTTCTTGTGTCCCGACTCCGGCGGCGGACTCCGTGTTAAACTCTACACATGACAAGCCAAGCGTGTTTTGTAGGAAGTTCTGTAGTGCCAGCCACTCGCGAGAACGACCGTGTCCAATAAAAACAGGGCGGTTTCTTGCCGACTGGTTTCCTCGCTCCACGGACACAGGAAAAGGAATCCCGCTATTGGCTCCGAACTGCTTGCGCTCATCGGTCGGCAGAGGCGCACGGCAAGCGCAATCTGCCAGCCAAACACGGCTGCCGTCTTTGAAGCGGACGACGAAACGGACCTCAGCGCAGATTTCCGCGTCCGTCTGCTCTGTATTGGGAGCAGGCGCACGTTGATCAAACAAGGACCCCATCAGGTCGCGCGGTCGGATGGGTGTGAGAGGGCGCATGGCACGATACCAATGAAGGAAATCGCGTTTCTGCGAGGCCATTTGAACGAGGTCAACGCCAGTTTCCTTCGCCCACCTCCGTTGGAGAATTCGGTCCCGAATGCGTGGCTCGTATTTCGCCACTTCTAAAGTCCAGTTCAAGTAACCACCGTTTGGCCGCCCGCAAGCATCGCTGACCGGTCTGGTGAAAAGCAAAGCGAGAGAGTTAACCTGACTTTCAACTTCCTCGGACTTGTTGGCAGGTTTGGCTTGCCTAGAGCTTCGGGGTGCGCGGTGTTCCTCACCGAAATCCAACCAACCACGCTCGACGAGCTTCGTTCCGGTCCACCGATAGAAGCGGCCTCCACCAAGAAACACCATCTGGCCATACGTTTTTGTGCGCCATTGTTCAAGTTCGGCTTTCCTAGCGTCGTAAAGGCGCTGCATCTTAATCTTGAACGCGCCAAGACGCCTGCCAAGGCGGGCGTCATCTTCTTGTTTCGGAAGCAAGATGGTTTCACGAAGTTGCAGCCACTCTATTTCCCAAGCAGCAGTAAAGAGCAACCTCCCTGGAGATGTCCCGGCAGGATTCCTACACGCCTCATTGGATTGCGCCCTCAAGGCATCTGCTTCCTGCCGAGTCCCGCGGCAAGGCGGTGGAAGCAAGGTTACTTCCTCAATTATTTCAGGATGGGAACTAGGAAACGTTGGGAAAACTGCGCTTGGAAAAAGAGCCGGTCTGCCAGGCAGAACAAGAGATACAACTTGCCGCTCGCCTTTGGAGTCCGTGACAATCGCCATGCCTTTCTGAGGCAGCCAGTCGTGAAGTGTGAACACAACTTCGGGCCTGTGCCACGCTCGAAAAGAGAGTTTGGTTGGCGTGGTCATGCTGGAATGAGCAAGCACTGTCTGTCTCAATACACCGTGACGAGGGCAACGGACGATTTCACTTCCTCGGCGATTTCGGCGAGTGGACGGGCTTTGACCGGGCGCGGGGATTTCAGCTTGGCCGAGACTTCCGGCAGGGTTTCGAGAAAGGCGGTGATGAAAGAGGATTTGAGGGCGTAGTTGACGTTCTGCGGCAGGCTGCCGGTGATCTTGAGCGTGGCAATGTCGGCCAGCCGCGCGCTGACGAGGCCGATGACGTTGCCGGACGCATCCAGGAGCGGGCCTCCGGAGTTGCCGGGCTGGACGGCCACGCTGATTTGAAAATGGCGCGGGTCGTCCTGAATTCCGGCCAGGCTGTTGATCTCGCCCGTGGTGAACTTGAGTTCGGTGCCTTGAATGTCCGTGTTGGGAAACCCGAGCGTGCAAATGGTTTCGCCGAGTTTCACGCCACGAGACGCGGCCAAGGGAAGGGGCACAAACTGCTTGGTCAACCGTTGGGCCGGTTGTTCAGGTTGGCTGGCCTCCTCGAACGTAAAGGTTCGTTGAGACTCGCCGATGATCTTGAGCACCGCAACGTCGTTGGCTTTGTCAGCCTTGACGAGTTTGGCTGAATACGTCTTGCCGGCAACGGTGACTTCAATCCTTGTCACCCGGCGGGCATCAAGAAACTCCTCGGCGGTTTTCGGTTCGGGTGGACTGATGACGTGGGCGCTGGTGAGCAGGTAGCCGTCCTCGGTGATGAAGAAGGCTGTGCCGGTGGCTTTGGGCGTGTTGGAGGCGAAATCTTCCCAAGGGCCGCGCGCATCCGCAGCTTCCTTTCGGGCCACGAAAGCCGACGAGCGCCGTTGGGCTTCGGCGATCTGGTCGCGCGTCATGTAGCGTGTGATGCCGTCCAGGTTCTTGCGTGCAGTTTCTCGCTGCTCCGCATCTGCCGCTCCCGCAGTGGCAAGGTTGTACCACTTGTAGGCTTCCACATAGTCGCGGGGGATTCCCTCCCCTTTGCTGTAAGCCAGACCAAGGTCGTGTTGCGCAGGGCAATTTCCTTGTTCGGCAGCTTTACGGAACCACTTGACGGCCTCGCCGTCATCGCGCGGCACTCCCTCACCGTCGCGGTGCATCGCCGCAAGATTGGCCTGGGCTTCCGCGTTCCCCGCCTCTGCCGCTTTTCGATACCATGCGGCGGCTTCCTGCCAGTCGCTCGCAACGCCTTTGCCGCCTTTGTAGTAGAGGAGCGCCAAGTTGCACTGCGCGGAGGTGTCGCCTTTCTCGGCACCCTTCTGAAACCACTTCATCGCTTCCGGGATGTTCTTGGTTTCTGTGGCGTGGATGTAGCCGAGCCGGAATTGGGCTCGTCCGTCGCCAGCTTCCGCCCTGAACTGATAATAGTGAATCGCGTTCGTCAGGTTTCTCGGCACAACCTCGCCTTGGTAATACCACCCTGCGAGTGCCCATTGAGCAGTCGCGTAGCCTTGGTTGGCTGATTTCTCAGCCCAGCGCACGCCCTCCGGGACGTTCGCTGCCGTCCCCTCACCGAAAATGTAACACTGACCGGCGAAATACTGACAGGCAGCATCTCCCAACCGCGCGCCGCGCAGAAAGAACTCGAACCCTTTCGACGGATCGTTTGTCGGCGACGCACTCCAACTGAAGTGGCTTCCCGCATAAAGGCACGCTTCTTTGTGGTCCTGTTCGGCCGCTTTGAGGAACCACTTCATCGCCTCCTTGAGATCCGTCTGCCAGAAGTTCGTGCCCAATTCAAATTGCGCCTGGGCGTCGCCTCGCTCCGCCTTGACTTTCAAATCGGCGAATTGTTTCAGGACTTCGGAAGGCACCCAGTCCGCCACGGCCTTGGTGGTAGGTGTTTGTTGAAGCGCGTTGCTCGCGCTGCCCGGGCGTTGATCTGCCTTGGAACTATCTTCGCGCTTGGAGCAGCCAAAGAGCAGGAGCGAGGCAACGGCCATTCCGATCACGACCGCTTGGCCGCTGGCTGGGAATTTCAGATTTGCGCCTTTCATGGCCTGCTTCAGGCGTTAGTTCGTTCCGTATTCAACACCCCACGGCACAACGCAGCAATATCAAACCCAAACGGGAAGATTTACCCTTTGGCGACGGCTTTCGCGCGCTTCGGTTTCAGCAAACGCTACGGCGTCGGGTCGCGAGCCGGTTTGGCGTTTGCGCCCTGTGCGTTCTTCATGTCCGGTAAAGCGCGTGCGAGCCGATGTCGAGGGTGTAAGCAGTGTTGCCGCGTAGGACGAAGATCACGCGCAAGTCGGCGGCGACGACGACGGCATAGACGGTTTCCTTGGCGCGGGCGGAGAGGGCGTGAATCTTATGCGTGCCGAGGCGCGGGTCGAACGGGTCGCGTTTGAAAATCTGCCACGCTTGTTTCGCGGCCTGTTGCTGCGCCGGGGTGAGTTTGCGGTAGCTTCGCCAGAAGGCGGGCGCGGCTTCGTAGCGATACATGGCACTCAGGCCGGCGGCGTGTCGAAATGTTCGTCGGCGATGGGAATGGTCTTGCCGTCGCGGAGTTCGCCTAGGGCTTCAAGGAAGCTGGCGGGCATTTCCGCATCCTCGACGCGGCGGACGTATTCGAGGACGCGGGCGCGGTCGTCCGGCGCCAATGCCTGAATTTCCTCGATGATCTTCGTGGCCGTCATTTCTGCGGTTTATTTACTCCGGTTGCGCCGGGTTGTCAAAGGCCGCGTCTCAGGTGGCTTTCGCGACTTTTGCGGCGTGCGGTTCGGCGGGCTTGATGTGGATCAGAAATAGGTTCAACTCCTATTGGGTGCGCCAGTTAATCAAGGACTTACACAGACAGGCTGACGCGCGAAGAGTTCCTTATGGCCGTGTAGCCCCGGCACGACAACAATGAGCACAAACGCGACTTAGTCGCGGGCGGAGTTTCACGATGATCCTCTGAGAAAAAATCTCCGCTGCTTTTCGCTGATGGGCATCCCGAGTTTTTCCATCACTTGCAGCATGTCCTCCCAGATTTTGCGCTTCTCGCTCAATG
>CAZNOE010000355.1:0-6367 GCA_964574525.1 uncultured Bifidobacteriaceae bacterium | reverse complement strand
CGCGCGACGAACCGATCAGGCGCATCTCAATTTCTTGCACGGAGGGAACTGTTTCTTTTTCATTAACACCCGGCTTCAGCCGGGTGATGATGGGCGGAGGGTGAACGGTTTCAACCGTTTCCCTGGGTCCGCGGCCACTCGAGCCTCGGCCTAAACAAGGATTCCGGGGTTACGCCGGCTAAACCTACCCAGCGGGGCGATTGTCGCAAGGTAAGGAGCGCCCCTGTTGATGAGCCAGGCCAACTGGCGTGATCGGCGTCTTGCTTGCGACGAAAATAATAATCGCCGCAAGCACGCCCAGCGCGCCGCACGTCAGCCAGAGCGCCGACGGTTCGACTGCGAATAATTTCATGCCCACCGCTGGACCGACAATGAGCCCGCACGCCCAGGTCAGGCCAAACGCTCCCATGTAACGCCCCCGCATGTGCGTCGGCGCGAGGCCGGCGATGTAGGCCGCCGAGACCGGCATCGCCACCATTTCGCCGAGCGTAAAGACGATCATGCAACCCGCCAGTGCCGGCACGGTGTGCGCAAAAAGGTTGAGCGCGAAGCCGATTCCGACCAGCAGATAACCGGCGGCCATCACGTTGCGGGCGGCAAACCGCCGCGTGATTGTGGTCAGAGGCAATTCGCAGAGCACCACCAGCACGCCGTTCAGCGAAATGAGCGCGCCATACGTCGCGGCGGAAAATCCCAGACCCGTGACATGCAATCCAAAGGTCGAACTCATTTGAAAGAAAATCAGCGCGATGGCGAATGAGGCAACCATCACCTGATGAAATCTCTTATCCCTGCGAAACGCCTGCAACGCCTCGTTCCAACCGGCCTCACTTCGATGGCTGCGCACACCGCGCGGCAACGAGAACAGCGCGACCAGGCCAAACAGAACGGAAGTCGCCGCGTCGCCGGCGAACAGCCAGAAATAGCCGTGCTCGGCCAGAAAACCCGCCGTCGCCGGGCCGAACGCCCAACCCGCGTTGAACGCCATGCGATACGCCGCGAAAGCCGTCACGCGTTCACTTGGCGAAACAAGATCCGCCAGCAACGCGCTCGCTGCCGGGCGATATAATTCACCGGTCAATCCTGCCAGCGCCGTCAGCGCGATGATGACCGGCAGGCTGCGCGCCTGCGAAAGAAGCATCATCGCCACCGCCGCCGAAAACATTGAAAGCACAATCGTTTTCCGCCGGCCAATCGTGTCCGCCAGATGTCCACCCAGCAGCGACGCGATCAAATTCCCGACACCGTAAGCGCCGATGGCCATCCCGGCGCTGGCGAGCGAGTAACCCTGGCGCGTCAGATACAGAGTCAGGAACGGCACGACGAACGTCCCGAACTTGTTCAGGAACGTGCCCAGGAAAAGAATCCACACCGGACGCGGCAACGCCCGCAGGCTCGACAGCAACGTGGGCGCGCGGATTGTCGGAGTTGACTCGCGAGTGGTCGGAGTTGGAGTTGTGGTGTTCATGGGAAACAAAAAACCCCGCTCACCTTTCGGCAAGCAGGGTTGGGAAATTATTTGTTCGTTAAATTAGACTGGTTCCTCCTGCGTGCCGGTGATCGGATAATTCTTGGCAACCTGCCAGGACATGCGGCGACCGCGCGGTACGATGACAACCCTCGCGATGACTCGCGTCAGAAGTTGAATTGCCAGTGCCGCTCTCATGAACGCCGCCGACAATGCACACGGGCGCGACCAGGGTCAAGAAGAACATTCACCCGCTTCAACGGATGTGGAAATGAAGCCGGTGACTTGGCCCGTGGTGTGGATTCCTCGCGGGCAAGATGCTTGTCGTCCGTGCGGCGAGCCGAACAGGTGCGGCGTGCGCACGTTGATCGCCTGCCAGTTGCGGTTGAGCACCAGCACAATCGTCTTGTTCAGGATGTCGGACATAGTTTTCGTTAAATCGTTAAACCGTTAAAATGTTAAATCGGGCACTCCACTGTAGGGCGGCCATTCACGATTCAACGTCTTAACGAATCACGTTTCACGTTTCGGTTCGGTGTTTGTTCTTTTGTTGAGTTGCATTCGACGGGCGTTTGAATAAGCTCCGCCTTCAAACCATCGAAAGTGAACTTATGAAAAACTCTGTTGCCTCCATTATGATTGCGTGTGCCCTGACTCTGTCGGCCCGGGCCGCCGATGTGACCGCCAAAATCTCTGGCGTTCATCTGTGTTGCAAAGGTTGTGTGACGGGCGTGGAAAAGGCCGTTGCCACGGTCAATGGTGCAACCGCGTCCGTTGACCAGGATGCCGAGACGGTGAGCCTTACTGGCCCGGACAATGCCACGGTCCAGAAAGCCGCCGACGCGCTCGTGGCCGCCGGTTATTTCGGCAAGAGCAGCGATGCGGGTATCAAACTCGCCGCCGACACCGGTGCGAAAGGCAAAAAGGTGCAAACGCTCAAACTCGAGGGCGTGCATCTTTGCTGTGGCAAATGCGTCTCCGCCGTGGACAAGGCCGTCAAGTCGGTTTCGGGCGTGAAGGAACACACGGCCAAGAAGAACGCGCCGTCGTTTGAAGTCAGCGGCGATTTCAACGACAAGGAAGTCGTTGACGCGCTCCACAACGTCGGACTCACGGGCAAGGTCGCGAAGTAAATTATCCGCTCAACACAATTCCTCCGAGGAGCGGTTCAAAATGGCGGCGACGCGCGTGCCGGCTCCGGGCGCGCAAAGCAGTTCCGACCGGAGACGGGATCAAACGGAGGCGGTCAGGATTCTGCGCGCACCGACACCGCGTCCGCCAGTTCATGGCTGTTCGGGCTGGCGGCAGATCTGTGGCTGGGGAGCGGTTCAATCCGCCCGCCCACGCGATTCGAATAGTTGGACGCCTGGAGTTTGCCTTCGAGGCACTCCCGGGCATACGTGATGAGGTGATGCCCCACCATCGCCACCTGGAAGAACGTCTCGAAGTTTCCCTGTCGCACCTGTTTCACGGCCATTTGCCAGAACACCCGCCGGTAGTCGGACGCCAGGCCGACCTTCCAGATCACCCGGGCGAGGATGCTCAAGCCGCGCCGCAGGTTCTGCGGTGTGAGCTGTCGCCAGGGCTGCGTCGGGCGGAGGCGATGCGGATATGTGTGAGCGGCGTTGTAGTCGTACCGCGCGTAAAGGGCTTCGGGCCGGTAGATCTCCTCAATGACCTTCAACCAGCGCCTTACGACTTCCTCGTATGGCAGGAGGAACTGGATGTTTGAATCGCGGTTGGCGCTTTTCTCCTCGGACAGGATGCGCCCCTCCGCCTCCAGACGCCGGTAAAGCGCGGTGTTCGGCAACGCGTAGAGGATGTTGGGGGTAATGATCGGAATCTGCGATGTCCGCGCGAAATCAATAATGGCCCGCGGCGTCTCCGGCGTATCGGTGTCGAAGCCCAGGATGATGCCGGAGGCGACTTCGATGCCGTAACGGTTGATGGTCTGCACCGCGTCGAGAATGGGTGAGCGCAAATTCTGCGTCTTCCGAATGGCCCGGAGCGCGCCGGGTTCCGGCGTCTCGATGCCGATGAACATGTTTGTGAAAAAAGCCTGCCGCATCTGTTCCAGGATGTCGGGGTAGCTCGCGATGTTCAACGTGGCCTCGCAAGAAAGCCGGACGGAGTAATCGCGCCGCTTTTGCCACTCCACCAAGTGGGGCAACAATTCCTGCGCGGCCTTGGGATTGCCGATGAAGTTGTCGTCCACGAAATAGATGGAGACCGCGCCGCCATCGGCGAGTTCGTCCAGTTCGCGGAGGATCTGTTCGGGCCGCTTGAGCCGGGGGTTGCGCCCGTAGAGCGCCGGGATGTCGCAAAACTCACAAGTAAACGGGCAGCCGCTGGAGAACTGAACGCTGCCGAGCAGGTAATCCAGCACCCGGATGTGCCGGTAGGCGGGAACCGGGAATTGATCCAATGGCAGTTTGTCCGCCGTGCGAAAGGAGGTCTGCCGTTCGGGACGATCCGCGGTTTGATCAATCCACTCGAACAATCGCAGCGTCGCATCGCCCGCCTCGCCCAGGTGAAGGAAATCGGCGTCCGGATAATACTGCGGCGCCGAAGACACCGAAGGACCGCCGAGGGCGACCGGCTTTCCCGCTTGATGCGCCCGCTGGACGATGCCGTTGATCTGCGCCCGCTGGATGTGCATCCCGGTGGTGAACACCACGTCCGCCCAGTCGAAGTCCTCCGCCGTGGCGGCGCGGACATTCTCATCAACGAACCGCGCCTCCCAGGTTTTTGGGAGGAGTGCTGCGACCAACAGAATCCCCTGCGGCGGCATGAACGCCTTCACGTTCATCAACGGAAACGCATGGTTGAATGTGCCAAAGGAGTAACTGAATCTTGGAAACAGCAGCAGAATGCGCCGTCCGTGGTGCGGAGTGAACTTACGCAACGGATGCGGGCAGACTTCTGCTGAAGTTGCGGCGGGCTTCATGCCGCTTGGTTTAACCGAGAATGCCAGACAGGGAAAGCGCAGACCGCGAAATTGTTGCACTGGCCGGGCGCGTTCAGTGCATGGATAAACCGCCCCTGAATTGATCGGCCAACGGGATTGACACGGCCACTGTCAGCCGCTAGTGTCTGACAGCATGAAAACGATCTCGCTCCGCACGCTGGTCCGCGAGCCGCTCAAGGTGAAACGCATGACGCGCACCGGCAAACCCGTGCAGGTCACCGACAACGGAGAGCCGCTCTGGATTCTCCATCCTGCCAACGGCACCGAGAGCGATGAAACAGAACGTCGCCGGGCAATCGACGAGATTCTGGATGAGGTTCTGAAGGAAAAGCCATCGAAGATAAGCCTTTCCAAGATTCTGGATGAATCGCGCCGATGAGAGTCTATGCGGACACCAGCTTTTTGCTGAAGCTGCTGGCGCAAGAGCCAGACAGTGATGTCGCTATCGCCGAGTATCGTCGGATTGGCAATCCGCCCCTCTTCTTTCTGTCCCTGCACGCCTTGGAAGTTCACAACGCGATTCTTCAACGCGCGTTTCATCAACGTCGTTCGATCACTTCGGGCGAGCGCCAGCACGTTGCGCGCGAGCGCGACGCGGCTTTTGCCCGCCTCCAACACTATCTCACACGCCGGGCCTTGTTGGACGTGACACTGGACATGGACACGGCTATCGCCCGCGCAACCAAACTTTCCACGGCTCACACCGAGCGTCTGGGCGCGCGAGCGATTGACCTCCTTCACGTAGCCAGCGCCCTGACGCTTGAAAGCGAATTGTTCCTCACCACCGACGCCCGGCAGGCGCAACTTGCCAAAGCGGAAGGATTGAAAGTCGTGTCGGTCGGATGACATGGCTGCGCCTCTCCCTCAACTCTCAACAATCAACACTCACCAAACTGGAATCCCGTGCTGGAATCGCACTCCCGACTCGTCGGGACGGTTTTGCAAACCGCCGCCTGCGCTGCTCGGCCAACGGGATGATCGAAAATGTGGAGTGAACTCAATGCCGCCGCCTGCTTGTCTCGAACGCTGTGTAGATCAGTCTCAGTTTCGGCTGAATTTTTCTCTTCTTGCGTGTCTTCTTTCTCTTTTTCTTCTTGCGCCGTCGAACACCTTGGTCTGTTTTCGCTGGCCTTCGAGGTGTCCGAGAATGCTTCGCAACTTGGATCGGAGGCATTTCTTCGATCTGAACGGCCGCCCCAGCCTTGCGAAATAACGTTCTCACTGAGCACATCAAATTACGTAGATGCAGAAGCCGACCACTTGCTCCAGATAGGGTAGCGGCCAGCGTCAACGCGTCGCCATCGCGCGCGCGATCCTGAAGAATCCCGCCATCCTCATTCTGGATGAAGCCACCAGCTCCCTGGATTCGGAAAGCGAACGCCTGATTCAGGAAGCGCTGGAAACCCTGATGCGCGGGCGCACTTCGTTTATCATCGCCCATCGGCTCGCCACCGTGCGGCAGGTGGATCGAATCATCGTCATCGCCGGCGGACGTGTCGTGGAATCCGGCACCCACGAGGAGCTGCAAGCCATTGAGGACGGCGTTTACCGGCGCCTCGCCGCCCTGCAATTCCGCGAGTGAAATCTGGGCGGCGTTGAAAAATGCGCTTTCCTCCAAACGACGACGGCCTAAGCTTGCCTGATATTATGCGTCCACAAACTCGTCGTGAATTCGCGAAACTGTCATTGGCGACACTGGCCGGAAGTGGCTTGTTGTCAGTCATGAACCGGATCAGCGCTGCTGAAACACCGGCCAAGACTCCCGGGAAGCCAAACTCGAAGGTGGCCGGCGTCCAACTGGGCCTCAACGTGCCTTACAGCTTCGCCAGTCCTCAGATGAGCGGCGACGACATTCTCAAGAACTGCCTTCAGCTCGGACTCAGCGCGGTAGAATTGAGAACCCAGCCAGTGGAGGCTTTTCTCGGTGCGCC
>CAZNOE010000354.1:0-6374 GCA_964574525.1 uncultured Bifidobacteriaceae bacterium | reverse complement strand
GACAAAGATCGCGTCGCGCAAATCCTGGTCGAGATCGGCACGCTGCTGGAACTCAAGGGCGAGAACCCGTTCAAAACCCGCGCCTATGCGAACGCCGCCCGGACCCTCGAAAGCCTCGACGAACCGCTCGAAAAAATCGTTGCCGAAGATCGCGTCAGCGAAATCAAAGGCGTCGGCGAAGGCATCGCGAAGAAGATCAAGGAACTGGTGGAGACGGACAAACTCGCATATTACGACGAATTGAAGGCCTCCATCCCGGCGGGCCTGACCGACCTGCTGGAGATTCCCGGCGTCGGTCCGAAGAAAATCCAAATCCTCCACAAAAAGCTCGGTGTTGATTCCGTTGAGAAACTCGAACAGGCGTGCAAGGAAGGCAAAGTGGCGGAGCTCGATGGTTTCGGCGAGAAGACCCAGCTGAACATCTGCGAAGGCATCGAGCGCCGGCGCCTTTATGCCGCGAAACATTTGCTCAGCACGGCTTGGGGTGTGGCCGAGCCGTTGCTGGAGAGTTTGCGCCAGCATCCCGACGTGATCCGGTGCAGCACTGCCGGCAGCTTGCGACGAAACAAGGAAATCATTGGCGACATTGATCTGCTCGCCTCGTCGAAAAAACCGGCGAACGTAATCGAGTATTTCGTTCAGCAACCCGGAATCATCAAAATGACCGCCCGCGGCGAAACCAAGGCAAGCGTGATCCTGGAGGGCGGCATCCAGTCGGATTTGCGCGTGGTGAGCGACAAGGAATATCCCTTCGCCCTGATGTATTTCACCGGCAACAAGGAACACAACATCGTCATGCGCCAGCGGGCGATTCAACGCGGCCTGCGGCTAAACGAATATGGCTTGTTCAAATCGAAAGAAGAGACGCGCGATCCGAAATTGCTCGTCACTTGCGCGGACGAAGCAGAGATTTTTGAGAAGCTGGATTTGCCCTACATTGAGCCGGAAATGCGCGAAGATCATGGGGAATTTGAGGCGGCGGAAAAAAGCCGACTGCCGAAGCTGCTCGCCTGGACCGACCTCAAGGGTTCGCTGCACAACCACTCGACGTGGAGCGACGGCCACAGCCGGCCCGAGGAAATCGCGAAATACATGGAAGACCTCGGCCTCGCCTATTGGGCCATCACGGATCACTCGAAGTCATCATTTCAGGCCAACGGCCTCGATGCGAAGCGGGTTCGGGATCAACTGAAGGAGATAAAAAAGGTCAATGGCCAGCTCGCTGAACGCCGCACCGCCTTCCGGCTGCTTACCGGCATCGAAGTGGACATCTTGAAGGACAAGCTTGATTTCGATGACGATCTGCTCGCGGAACTGGACGTGGTGGTCGCGAGCCTGCACGTGCCGGCAAACAACGAGGCCGACAACACCAAACGCCTGATCCGCGCGGCGCAAAACAGGTTTGTCCACATGCTCGGCCACATCTCCGGGCGGCTGTTGCTGGATCGTGAGCCTTACCCGGTGAATCAGCAGGCGGTGATTGACGCGTGCGCCGAGACCGGCACGTGGCTTGAACTGAATTGCAATCCGCGCCGCTTCGATCTGGACTGGCGGCTGTGGCCCTACGCGAAATCCAAGGGCGTGAAATGCGTCATCAATCCCGACGCGCACCGCAACGAACACGTGATGTTCCTCCGACTCGGCGCGGGCGTCGCGCGGAAAGGCTGGCTCACCAAGGCGGACGTGATCAACACGCTGCCACTGGAAGAACTGAAAATCGAGTTAACGAAAAAACGGCGTTGAGGATCCAGCCCTTGTGGTGCCACAGCAATAAAATGGAAACTCTAAGAGGATCCAACGTTTGATCGGGACCGTTCATGGTCAACTGTGATGACGGACATGGGCAAACGACTCCGAACAATTCTCGCTGCGGTATTCCTGATCGCAGTCGGCCTGTTGGTTTGGACAGCTTGGCGTTCTGGAGAGCCGGTTTATCAAGGAAAACCGCTGACATTCTGGATTGATCAGTACCAGCAGCACCTTCTGGCACGGCGCGATACCGAACAGGAGTCAAAGCGAGACCAAGCACGGGCTGCGATCCGGGAAATCGGCACCAATGCCCTTCCTGCTTTGCTGGCGATGGTTGGGAAAAAGGATTTGCCACTGAAGACGAGGCTTCTGACTCTGATCCGGAAGCAATCTGTCATCAGGCTTCGTCTGTACAACGATGACTACTACCATGCGAGGAGCAGTTATGGATTTGCCGCGTTGGGCCCGGCCGCGAAACCGGCCGTCCCGGCGTTGATCGAATTACTCCGCGACCGGAACCCACGAGTTCGGGCCTGTGCCGCCCATTCTCTCGGGCTGATCGGGCCGGAGGCGGAAGCGGCTGTTCCGGCCTTGCTGCCGCTCCTGGACGAAAGAAACGAAGGCATTCCCATTCTGGAATCCATGGGGGCGCTTGGTTTCATTCACCAGCAACCGGAGATTGTAATCCCCGCTTTGCTTCAGTTCCTCAATGGGCCGCGAAAAGACTGGAACTATGCCACGCCCGCGTTGGACGCACTTGGTTGGTATCGAGACGAAGCCAGATTCACTATGCCTGTCATCGAAGAATACCTGCATCACCCGGACGTCAGTAAGCGCAACGCGGCTCTGAATGCGCTCAACAAGATTGATCGTGAAGCAGCCACTAAAGCGGCGAGAAGCATGCCCAAAGAACAATAGGCAGACTGGCTAAGGTGACCGCCGCCGAAGGAATCACATTGCTCCTCGACCCGGTCGTATTCTACGCGAAAAGCAAGGGTGTCAAATACGTCATCAATCCCGACGCGCACCGCAACGAACACTCGATGTTCCTGCGTTTGGGCGCGGGCGTCGCGCGCAAAGGCTGGTTGGAAAAGCAGGATGTGATCAACACGCTGCCGCTGGACAAGCTGAGGAGGGAATTGCAGGCGAAACGCAACTCCAAACGCGCCTAGGCTCGCTCACGCTTTTCGGCCTTCCCGGTTTTTCCCGCAAATATCGCGGACGGTCGCAGCGTTCTCGCCAACCTGATCGCCGAACTGCTGATACATCCCGACGATCACGCCGTCCGTTGGTTTGATGTTGGTGAATGCTGTTTCAAAACATGCGCGCACCTGCGCCGGACTTTCGACGCGCCGGCCGGCCGCCAGAATTTTGTAGGCGAAACAGGTTTTGCGCGTCTGCTGGATTGTTTTGAACATGCGCGGCGGATCGGTGGGAAGATAGATTTCGCCCAGCGGCACGTTCGGGCCGAGCAGTTTCTCGAGGTCCGCGCGTGGCCGCGTCAGATAATACAGCGCGCACATAAAGTAGTCCACGTCCCAGCCTTTTTCTTCGGACAACTCAATCAATGCCGGATCATGTGCTGACAGACCCACGCGCACGCCCGTGTCGCGGATGCGTTTCAAGATGTCCGTGAGCACGTCGAGCTTGTTTTGGCGTCGCAACCGCTCGCCCAGCGCGCCGTGCGGCGCAATGCCGATGGGTTTCAATTTTGCCGCCGCTTCAAACAACTCCGGGCTTTGGTCCCAGTCAGGTTTGCTCAGGCAAAGCCAGTTCATTTTGCCGCCGGCGTCACGATAGCGGGCCAGGTCCGCAACGGACCGTTCGTGATAACTGATCTGCCACGTGTTCAGACCTTTCGCCTCGCAGTGTTGAAGCAATTCGACGACGCGTTCCGGCGTGTGCCACGCTTTCTGGTGCTCGCTGAAAAGCTTGTTGAAATGTGAGAATCCATAAATCGGATTGCCTCCGATGACGAGCCGCGTGACGGCGTGCGGGCCAAGTCTGATCGTCGGCAACAGTGGCTCAGCCGGAGCGGCGGTGCCCGCCGGAGCGATTCGTTCCAAAACGGCTGCGCCCGCGGCCAGGCCGGCCGTTTGTTTCAAGAAACGACGACGCGAGGTGCGATCACCTTTTGGCTGAGAAGAAAAGTCGTGCGGTTTCATAAAGACGTTTCGGGTGAATGCGTACTCGGACCTTAATTTCCACGACCGCGCTGGCAAGAGCGATTGTCTCCAGTCGCCTGCTAACATTGGCCGTTCAACACGCGAAGTTGTGGCGCGTGCTGATCCCCGCCTACAGCTCCCAGCCTTTTCGGTTTTGGCGGCGGACGAATTGCCCGGCTTCGGGAGCGTTCTTGGCGCGCATGTTCGGGCCGTCCCATTCGAGTTTCTTGCCGACGCGCAACGCCACGCACCCGAGCAGAATGATCTCGGTGAGATAAGCCGCGATGTCGAAGTTCGAATAGCCCGGCTTGCCACCCTTGCACGCGGCGATCCATTCGAGGTGTTGGCGTTGGTCGCCCGAACCTTTGAATTCGTTGCGGGGAATGCTCTGCGGAATGGCGGTGACGGCACCGTGCTTCGTACTCTCCGTGAATCCTTTCTCGTCCTTGAGCCGCAGGAAGAACTTCGCGCCGTAGTCGTCTGGAGAAAAGATTTTGCCCTGGTCGCCAATCAGAATACAACCGCTGCCCGGCACCTGACCCATCATCTCTTCCACGTCGGCCACCACGTCCTTCGGCGGTTTGTTGTTGCCGTCGTGCCGATACGGATTGTCAGGCAGCGGATTACCGCCGTCATACCACCAGAAGGTAGCGGGCACGAGACCTTCGCGCGCGGGGAACTCGAAGCGGATTTCGGATTTGAGCGGATAGCTTTCCGTGTTGATGCCGGAGGACGAAGCTTCAACTTCGCTGGGGAAACCGAGCTTGAGGGCGCGGAAGGGCATGTTGGCGGTGTGACAGGCCATGTCGCCGAGCGCACCGGTGCCGAAGTCCTGCCAACCTCGCCAGGCGAAGTCGTGGTAATATTTTCCGCCGCGTCCGCGTTTCGATTTCGAATTCTCCGGCCATGCGTCCTTGAAGGGCCGCCACTTGGCCGGCCCGAGCCACAAGTCCCAGTTCAAATTCTCCGGCACGGGGTCTTCGCCGGCGGGACGATCCATGCCCTGCGGCCAGATCGGGCGATTGCTCCAGACATGAACCTGCCGCACAGGGCCGATCAACCCGGCATGAACAACCTCCACCGCGCGCCGCAAGCCGTCTTCGGCGCTGCCCTGATTGCCCATCTGGGTCGCGACGCCATGTTCCTTCTCCAGCTTGCGCAGCAGCCGCGCTTCATAAACCGTCTGCACCAGCGGCTTCTGGCAATAAACGTGTTTGCCCAGGCGCATGGCCGTCGAGGCGACCATCGCGTGCCCGTGATCGGGTATGGAAACGATCACAGCGTCGAGCAATTTTTCCTTTTCCAGCATGACACGCCAGTCCTGGTAGGTCGTCGCCTTCGGATGTCCTTCTTTGCGCGCAGCGAGGGTCCGGGCGTCCACGTCGCAGAGCGCGACGATGTTTTCGCCAGAACAGAACCGGATGTCGGTGGCGCCCTTGCCCCCGCAGCCCACGGCGCCGATGTTTAACTTTTCGTTGGCCGAGATGCTGCGCGGCGCGCTTCTCGCGTACTGCGGCAACGCCGTGGCGCCGGCCGCAAGGGCCGACAGATAGATGAATTGACGACGACTAAAGTTCCCCTTGGGGCGATTGGAAGATTTTGATGAACTCATTACGCCTTCCTAGCATCTGCGGCCCTTTGCACAAGAAAAATAATTGTCAACCCGAACGATTCACGGGATGCAACACTGTTTGCTCCAGCGACAAGGAACTGAACCTCCGGTGAAGCGCGAATTGGCGTGATTTTTCTGGGACCCCAAGGCAGACTGAAACTCCTGGCACTTTGAGCGAATGCGAATTCTAAGTAATTTCGGCTATGGCCATTGGAAAGTGTGGCGGAGCGATTCTGTCGCGCCGATCCATCGTCGAAATGCCTGGCCGTTGACGTTTGCGGTAGCGTTCCTGTTCGTAGCAACCCGCACGGTCACGCTCGCGGCTGGGACGGGCAAAGTTGATTTCAATTTCCAAATCCGTCCGTTGTTGTCGGATCGCTGCTTCAAATGCCACGGGCCGGACGAACGCGCGCGCAAGGCGAAGCTGCGACTGGACACGCGTGAGGGAATCCTGAAGGAGATCGAGGACGGCTGGGCCGTGGTCAAGCCGGGCGATCCTGCGAAAAGCGAAATGGCGCGGCGTATTTTCGCGACCGACGAAGACGATCTGATGCCGCCGCCGACATCCAATCTGAAGCTTTCGGCCGCGGAAAAAGAACTTCTCAAAAACTGGATTGCCCAAGGCGCCGAAATCAAACCGCACTGGTCGCTCATCCCGGTGCAATCAGTCGAACCGCCGAAAGTGCGCGAAAATGCGTCGGTGAAGAATCCGATTGACGCATTCGTAACCGCTCGCCTGGAAACGGAAGGACTTCAGTCTGCGCCGGCGGCTTCTCGCGAAACATTGATCCGACGACTGGCGTTCGATCTCACCGGGCTTCCGCCCAGCGTTGAGGAGATCGAACGGT